>NZ_JACVTT010000048.1:0-33698 GCF_016624665.1 Stenotrophomonas sp. S39
GCATCCACGCACGGCGTGGATCTACCTTGTCGGTTCAGTAGATCCACGCCACGCGTGGATGAGCCGCCCGAACCGCATCCACGCACGGCGTGGATCTACCTTGATACAACGAAGGCGGCCAGTGGCCGCCTTCGCAGGGTGCATCAGTACTCGATCCAGGCATCCCGCCAGGCCGAGCCGGTGCCCGGGCGGTAGGGCTCTGCATTGATGTTGCACCAGGCGCCCTCCGGGAACGGGCGGCAGGCGTACAGCTTGCCATCAGTTCCCTTCACCACCGTCTGGCCGGGGATGTAGCTGCCAAGCCCGGCAGGGTAGACGTAGTCATAGTCACCCGGCGGCGGATCAATCGGATCGGGATCCGGCACGCGCGTATCGAGCTGGAAGCGATGGCCCGGCGTCAGGTACACGCGGTTCTCGGTGGCCGATGCCACCGGCGTGATGACGCCGTTCTCCAGCACGCCGACGCGCGCGTGGCGGGCACTGGCATTGACCTTGCGGGCCAGCGCCAGCGGCCACTGCGTGGCACCGGTCTGGCCGGCCGCCAGGGTGATCTCCGGGCGTTCCACATCGTTGCCGTTGGCATTGAACACGCGCAGGCTCAGGGTGGTGCCCACTTCCAGCGCGCCACGCGCGGTGACCGGGCCGGCATCCTGCCACTGCGGCGGCGGGTTGACGCCGCCACCGCCTTCAAAGCGGACATCGGCGCAGGTGTAGAACGCCTCGGCCGAATCCGAGCGCTGCCAGGTGTTGTAGATCACGTGCTGGCCGGTGCGCTTGGGCAGCGGGCAATCCAGCTTGTAGACATCGCCGGAGAGCGGCACGTTGCCGAGGGTGCAGAATTCTTCCAGATCCGCCCAGCGCAGCGGGCTGCCCGGCTGCCAGCCTTCGCGGGTGACATAGAACTTCCAGTCGCGCGTGGCGTGCGGCGCCGGTGCCTTGTACTCGAAGGTGTAGCGGCCGCGCGCATCGCCACGGATGGGCGTGGTCTGCCAGTCGCTGCGGCTCAGGTCCAGGCCGCGGTACTTGCTGTTGCCGCCGCTGCACAGCTCGCCATCGGGCACGACCGCCTGGTGGTTGCCGTTGGCGGCGGCCTGGTTGATGCCTGCCCAGTCATAGAACGGCTGTGCGCCGCCGATGGCCTTTGCCGCGGCACAGGCCGGGTTGGTCGGGTTTTCCGGGTTGCCCTGGTAGCAGGAATAGACGCGGCTGGAGGGCTTGGACAGCGTGCCGTGGGCGAAGGCGGTGCCGGAGGCGGCTACGCTGCCGAGAATGGCCAGCGCGAGTGCGGCCCGGTGGGAGTGACGCATGGAGAATCGCCTGTGGGTGGTGGAACCCCACGGAGTGTCGATGCGAGTGCCTGCGGTTGCCATGCAACTACTTGGATATTGCGCAGCTAAGAGCGTGTCGACCAACGGTCGACACCTACCAAAACGGATTCTGGCGTGTCGACCAACGGTCGACACCTACCAAAACGGATCGTGGCGTGTCGACCAACGGTCGACACCTACCAGAGCGGATCGTGGCGTGTCGACCAACGGTCGACACCTACCAGAGCGGGGCTGCTGGCAGGTGCCAACCTGCTGGGATTACCAGCTGTAACTCACGCCCACCTGGGCCGCGTTCTGGTGGTAGCCACTGGCGCGCTGCAGCGACAGTCCCCCCCAGATGCCCATGCCGTTCGCGTACCGGATCGTAGCGCCCGCACTGAACTCGCCACGGCTTCGCGGGATGCGCGCATCCACCACTTCGTCATCCATGCGGATCTGCGATTCGGCGCGGGTATGCAGCCAGTTGGCGGCCACATAGGGCTGCACTTCCGCTGTACCGTTGCCCCAGCGGGTCACGCCGGACAGGCGCAGGCCTGCACGGCCAAACAGGCCATCGGCGTTCTCGGCATTCACCACCGTGCCGTTGGCTTCAGTGTGGTTGTTGCCATCCCAGCGGCTGTAGCCCACCTGCAACTGCGGCTCCAGATAGATGCCGCCGTTGCTGGCACCGCCGACGCGGAAGGCATAACCGGTTTCCACCGCCCCCTGCCACGCGCGGCTGTCGTAACGCTCACCGGCCAGGCCGATGCCCTCGACGCGATTGCGGAACTGCGCACGCTGCACCGATCCATCCACATAGAAGCCGGCATACGGGTCAGCACCATTGCCGCCGCGCCACGTGCCATACAGGCCCAGCGCCTCGCCCTTCACCTTGCCGCGTGCGTAGTAGCCGGTCAGTTCATTGGTGGAGGTGCTGCTGGCATTACCGGTGGACAGCATCACGCCCACGCTGCTGCCGGAATCGTGATGCCACACATCGGCGCCGACGGTCAGCGCCTGGCTGTTGCCACGGATATCCAGCTGCTGGCTGACCGCATCAAAGCCGTTGCGCGAGCCGTCCACGCGCGCCCAGGCGCGGCCGGAATTCTGGCCGGCATGACGGTCGTGGTAGCCCAGGCGGAACATGTTTTCCGCAGCCTGCAGGTTGGCCAGGTAGGCACCCGGTTCCGGGCGCAGCACCGGGTCCGGATCGACCGGGTTGCACTCGGGCAGGGTCGGGTCCACCTCGCACGGGTCCGGCTGGGTCGGCAGCTGCGAACGTAGGTACCAGTTGCCGTCGGCACCGGTGCCCTTGAACAGGAAGTACTCGTACTGGCCACCCACCGCACGCCCAGCCAGGTTGAACTGGCCGTTGGATGCACCGCCGACCTGGATCAGTTCGATGCCCTGGTTGGTCTGCGCACCGGCACCGCCGACGTTGTTGACGCGCACGTTGGCACTGCCGCTGGTGTCGCCGCCGATGATCAGCTTGTCGGTGGCGGCATCGTCGCCGGCCAGCACCGTGTTGAACACGATGGTGCCGTCGTTGCCGGTGAAATTGCCGGCCACGTTGAGGGTGTGGAAGGCCGAGCCATCGCCCAGGGCGATCGTGCCGTTGCCCAGATCCAACGTGCCGACAGTCGAGTCGCCGGTCATGTTCCAGGTGGCGGCGTCCAGCGTGGCGCTTGTGACGTTGGTCATCGCGCCGTCCAATACGGCGCCATTGTTCAGCGTGGCGTGCAGCTGCGATGTGCCATCGGCACGAAGCGCGCCCTGCAGTTGCGATGCGTCCACGTTCAGATTCAACGTGCCGCCATCGACCGCTTCAGCAATCACGCCATTGCCACCGCTGACGGTGCTGCCGTTCAGAATATTGACGGTGGTTGGGGCAATGATTCCCGCACCGCTGACCACGATGCCCGAGCCGTTGCGCCCTGCCACGCGCGATCCATCAATGGTAAGCGTGTTGTCGCTGATCGGGCTGGCAGGCGCGCCGCCGTCATCCAGCACCACGATGCCGTTCTCGTCTCCTGTAACCGTAGAGCCGTTGGTGATGCTGACATTTGAATTGGAGAAAACCGCCAGGCCCGTCGAAACATCGGGCGGGAGAAAGCCGGTTCCGACGCCCGTTCCATCAAGCGTTGTGTTGCTGAGTGTGAGCACGCCGCCCTGGGTGTAGGCTCCGATGCCTTGGCCGATGATGGTCGAGTCGGCCACGGACGCGCTGCCCGCACCGCCGGCCGCTGCTCCATTGGTGACCGCCAATCCCGCAGCATCGCTGTTCTGTATGCGGGTGTTGACGATGGTCGCATTGGAGGATGCAACCTGGACTGCAGCAAACAGATCGGCTGCCGTGCTGGTTGCCCCTGTCATCGTGAGTGTTGAGCCGTCGTTGACAGTGACTTCTGCTGCGGTTGCGCCGGTGTTGAACGTAAGCGTGGCGCCAATAGCAGTCCAGCGCTCAACGGGGTCGCCGGCATTGACGGTGGCGGACTGACCCGGCCCGAGAGTGCCGGCCTGCACGGCCGGGGCCAAGGAAATGCCAGCGGCAATGGCCAGCACCAGGGAACGACGCACTGCGATCTTCATGACGGAACTCCAGTTGAAAGAGGACTTTCAGCAACGGACCCGTATTCACTTCATCTATTGATGAAACGCTCTCATTAAGTGAAGCCAGCGTGAATACAGTCAAGCAGGTGGTGCAACGCAGAGCCCTTGGGTTTGGCGGTGACGTCCCTATCGGGTGCTACTGCGTTGCACCATGGAAGCTGTAGGTGCCAGTCTGTACGCCGTCGTTTGGGCGCGAAATACAATTAGTTGCATACGAATTCGGACAGTTTTTGTCGTGTTTGCAACTGTTCAGGTGCCGCCAACACGCGTAAGCGCTGCCCGTGTGCCGAGCGCGTGGCACCACCAGAGTGGTTTCAGATCGCGATGCGCCGGCGCCTCGACCCTGGTTGGCACGCGCACGTGCGTGCGTGAAGGGAGCAATGCTGGACTTGTTGATCTCGCGAAGTTGCGAGCCTGGTTGCAGCTCACGCCCACCTGCGAGGTACTCTGGAGGATGCCACTGGCACGCTGCGGCGACAGCAAGGGGCTTTCAGAAAGGGGCCGCATTCATTGCGCGGCGGCTGGATCCCATCAAGGGGAGGCGCAGTGAAGGAGTCATCCATTCCAGCCCCGACGGTCCCCGTCGTTGGCCCCTTCACCACGCCATTGAAGCTACTGCGCCAGTCTCTGCGCTTCGGTACTGCTCGTAAATAGAATCTGTTGCACGTAAATCCGTGGCAATCCATCCGTTAACAGGATGGACGCCATTGCCGGACGCACGCTCTTACACGTGCGGAACTGGGGCACCAAAGCGGTTGTCGCCCGGGGTGCTCGGCAGCAGCATGAATACGAGCACCGCCAGGTTCGCAAACGGTACGAGCAGCAACAGGTACCACCAGCCGGAACGGTCGGTGTCATGCAGGCGGCGCACAGTCACCGAGACCAGCGGCACCAGGATCGCCAGCCACACCACTACGCCCAGGCCCGTCGATACCCATGCCAGCGCTTCCGAACCGGTGTAGCCGGCAACGAAGCTCAGCACATGCAGCGGCATGAACACGATGAGGATGAACAACTGGAACCACCAGAACTCACTGCGGCTGGCGCGCCCGCTGAACTGCGCATAGCGGGTAAGCGGAATCATCATCTTGTGCATCGGTACGCTCTCCAAAAAGAAGCGCGCACTATCGCTGAGGTGGGGGAGCGTTCACCATGCAATTTATTGCAATTGCAGCGCGCAGTGCTGTAGAGCCGAGCCCACGCTCGGCTCTGCGCGGAAGCGCGTGTAGACCAACGGTTGACACCTACCGGTGGTGCTCGGCGTGTCGACCAGCGGTCGACACCTAACCGGTAGTGCTCAATGCGTGACTTTCGCCTCGGCATCGCGGGCGGTGCCGTAATCATCCAGCCACTGGAATTTCAGGCTTGCCGGCACGGATGCGCCACCCGGCAGAGGCAAGGTGATGCCCGCACCCGGCGCGATCATGTCGACCGCTAGCGATCGGCCGTCGGCCAAGACCACGCTGCTCAGGGTCACGTGGTACGCGCTGGGGTTATGCACCAGCAGCCCCTGGCCCTGTACCCGCCACTGCAAGGCTGCTGCCGCATCGCGCGCATGGCCGGGCAGGCCGGCGGGGCGGTGGAACAGCTTCACCCGTGTGCGAACAGCAAATTGCAGAAGGCTCTGGTCTTCAGTCGCGGTCGGCTTGGGCGGAATGTCCCACAGGTTGAAGTAGAACACCGACTCGCGGTCAGCTGGCAAAGGCGCATCCGACGGGCGTGGTGCATAGGTGATGCGATAAGCCTGGCCCTGCTGCGCCGGCAACAGCCGCGGTTCGGCAGGGGTCAGCCGGAACGGGGTGCGTACGTCTTCTGGCCGCGCGTAGCTGTCGCCATCATCGATCCACACCTGGGTCATGGCTGGCTGATCGCCTACGTTGGTGGCTTTGACGATCACGTCGCGACCCTTCGCTGCGTCATGCACGATGCGCGTGCCCTGCAGCGTAACTGCCGCTGACACGGGCAGCGACATCGATACTGCCAAAAGCGCGGAAAGCCACGCCGATACCTGAAGTTTCATCGGATACCCCTCTGGATGGCGGGTGAGCCATGCGACGCCACCCGCCTGTTGCTCACTTGTAGAGCACGACGAAATCGCCGGACGCATTGGCCAGGCCGGCCGTCGCATCCTGGCCCGGCGAGGCGTACCACGCGCTGTAGTCCAGCTGGCCAGTGGCGCCTGCGGCGATGTTGACCCATACGGCCGGGTCTTCACCGATCTTCTGGTGGTTGCCCGCGGCGTCATACAGCGCAACACCCACATTGGTAGCGCCGCCGGTAACGGCCAGATTGCCGGTGCTGCCATCGGGCGTGCCGCCGAAACGCACACTCACTTCCTGCGCAGCGCCCGAGCCGGAGCAGTCCAGGGCGATGCTGAAGTTCTTCTGGCCCGCGCGGGTGCCTGCATTCAAGGTGGCAACGTCCACCTTGCCCATCGGCACGGTAATGGTGCCGCCCACGCTGCCGACCGTGCAGGTGGAGGTAGACAGTTCGCCGGTGATTTCCAGCTTCTCGGCATGTGCGAACGGGATGAAGGACGCCGCCAGCGACAGTGCCAGCAGATTCATTTTGATGGACATCGGGATTCTCTTCTTGGTTTGGAGGCTCTGCCCGCAGCACAGGGCTCCGGGAAGGGCTGCAGTCTTTCCGCGATGCCCCTTCGCATCCATACAACATGTTGCAAAGTGCCGATAAGGCGAATGATTGCAACAAGTTGCATGTGGCGCCGGGTGGTTTGTAGGTAACGTGCGCAGCCTGCGCTGTCGGCTGCTGCCTCCGACTCCGGCGCACTCTTCCGACGTCCTCCATGAGCTTCCCATGTCAATTTCCTACGTGCCACGCGCGCTTGGCCCTGCTGCGCTGCTCCTGCTTGCTGCATCCAATGCAGAGGCGGCCTGCCGCATGGTGGGGGGAGATGCATTCGTTGACCACACCTTCGATGTGGCCTACACGCCACTGCCCGACCAGAAGATCGGCGAGCTGAGGGGTGAGATTGAAATCCAGTGCGACAGCACGGCGGAAATGCAGGGAAACATTCTTCCGGCGTTCTCTGGAGTCACCTATGTGCGTGATGTTGAAACCGACGATGGACCTGCGGCCGGGTATCAATTCGGTCCCGGATCACCCCTGCTGGTATTCCAGTACTCAACGCGTGACATCGGCTGCGTTGAGCCCGATGGGAGTGATTGTCCAATTCAAGAGCTCTGGTACGAAGATACCCTGCTGGCGGACGGTGTTTCCAAAGATATCGAGTGGGCGGTGACCTGGCCCAGACAACGCATCGGGATAACGGTCTACGTCTACTCGCGCGGCGACCAGATGGTCTCGGCATCGCGGCGGCAGGTTGCAACCACCACCACGCGGATAGGGGCGGCTGTCGGCCGCCACACTTTCACGCTGGGCGTGCAGTTCAAGTCGCAGACCTGCGCGGTCTCGCCGCAGACGGTGGCGCTGGACCCCGTCGATGCCCGCGTGCTCGACCAGCAGCTGAGCGCAGGCGAAAAGCCTTTCAACGTGGCGGTGAACTGTGGTTCCACAGGCCGCCCACTCATCCTGCAGATGAGCGACGTGCACGATGCCGCCAGCACCGGCGATCTGCTGGTACCCGCGCCAGGCAGCAGCATCAGTGGGGTGGGCCTTCAGGTCATACACGACGGCGCTGCGGTCCGCATGCAGCATGCATGGCATTACGGAACCACAACTGGCGGTGCCGTCTCGGTGCCTTTCAGCGCCCGCTACCAGCGAACGCCTGGTGTGCTGCGAGGCGGCAGCATCCGCAGCGAAGTGTCACTGCTGGCTGACTACTACTAGCGCGCGGCTGTACCGCGTAACTCACCGCCCCTGAGCTCTGCCCAGGCGCCAGCGGTGATGACCTTCTGTGGAGAATGAAATGAACATCGCCCGCCTTTCGGTCGCCATTGCACTGTCGATCATGGCGTCTACTCATGCCCAGCCCGTGTTGGCCGCCCCGTCGCTCGAGTTCAGCGAAGGCTTCCTCATCGGCGGCAAGTCCATCGACATGCGGCGCTATGCCCACGGTAACCCTACCGAGGCAGGCCTGCAGCGGGTGGATGTGATGTTCAATGGGCAGTTCCTGCAGACCCGCGATATCGAATTCATTGCCGTGGATGGCTCGCAGCACGCCCAGCCGTGCCTGCCGGCGGATCTGATGCGCACGCTCCCGCTTCGGGCCGAGTATCTGGATGTGCTGGATGCGCACGCCGACGCCGGCGGTTGTGTCGACCTCGCCGCACGTGTGGACGGTGCCACCGTAGTATTTGACAGCGCTGAACTGAGGCTGGCAATCACCCTGCCACAAGCCGCGCAGGCCCGCACCGCGCGCGGATATGTAGCGCCCGCCCAGCGCGATGCAGGCATCAACGCGGCATTCGTCAGCTACACCGCCAACCACTACCGCAACGACAGCCGCAACAGCAGCTACCTGGGCATCCGCGCCGGGCTCAACCTGGGTGACTGGCGGCTGCGGCACCGGGCGTCGTTCAACCACAGCGCGCGCGGTACCCAGCATCGCGTTCTCAGCAGCCATCTACAGCGTGACGTTCCCGCATTGAACAGCCAGTTGCTGCTGGGCGAAGGCAATACCGGCGGCGAGCTGTTCGAAAGCGTGTCGTTTACCGGTGCGCGGTTGTACACCGATGAACGCATGCTGCCCGATTCCCTGCGTGGCTATGCGCCCACCGTGCGGGGTATTGCCGAAGGCAATGCGGTGGTCAGCATCCGTCAGAACGGCATGGTGATTCACGAGGTTACCGTTGCACCGGGTCCTTTTGTCATCGAAGACCTGTACCCCACCAGTTTCGGCGGCGATCTGGAAGTGACGGTTACCGAAGCCGATGGCCGCAGCCAGCGCTTCACCGTCAACTTCTCCGCGGTACCGCAGGCGCTGCGTGAGGGCGCGTCGAAGTTCAGTGCCAGCGCCGGGACTCTGCGCGACAGCGGTGCCGGCGTGGCGCATCTACGCTTTGCCGAAGGCACCTACGCGCGGGGTCTGAACAATCACGTCACCGCTTTCGGCGGGGTGCAGCTGGCGGAACAGTACCGCGCTCTCGTAGCGGGTGCGGCCCTTAATACTGGCTTCGGTGCGTTTGGCGCCGATGTCACCCGATCAGAGGCAACGCTGCACGCGCGGGGAGGCCCTTCGGGAAACAGCCTGCGCGTGAATTACCAGCGCTATGTGGCGCGCACCGGTACCCATGTGGGTCTGGCAGCCTACCGCTACAGCACCGAGGGCTTTCTTACCCTCAATGATTTTGCACGTGCGCAGTCCGGCAGCGGTGGAAGCTTCGGCCGTGCAAAGCAGCGCTACCAGGCGAATCTTTCCCAGCGGCTGGGGGAGAGCAGCAATCTGTACCTCAGCGGCGGCCACGTCACCTATTGGGACGGATCGCCGCGGCAGAATGATTTCCAGCTGGGTTTCCAGAGTGTGCTGCGCCAACGCGTAAGCTATGGCGTCTCGGCGCTGCGCTACCGCATGGGCAATGGGCGATCCGATACCCGTTACGCGCTCACCCTCAGCGTGCCATTGGGGCGTGGCCAGAATGCACCCCGTGCAAGCAGCCAGGTGAGCCACTCGGCGGCGGGCGAGCAGACGCAGTTGGGTCTGAGCGGCAGCCTGGGCGAGCGCCAGGCGCTGACCTACGCGGTGTCCAGCAACTGGGCCACAGACGCGCGCAGCAGCACCAGCGCCCACCTGGACTACCAGGGCCGGCTGGCCACGCTGAATGCCGGCTACAGCCGTGCAGCCGGCTATACCAGTCAGACCTTCAGCGCCTCGGGCACGGTGGTGGCGCACCGCAATGGCATCAACGTGGGGCCGCCCGTGGGCGATGGCTTTGCGCTGGTGCAGGCGCGGGGGGCAGAAGGTGCACGGGTCGGGGCAGGCACGGACATCCGCGTGGCCCGCAATGGCTACGCGCTGTTGCCGCACATCAGCGCCTACCGCTGGAACACCATCGAACTGGATCCTTCCGGGCTGCCGCTGGAGGTCGAGATGCTGCAGACCTCGCAGCGGATTGCCCCCACGGCGGGCGGCATCGTGCGCGTGCCGTTTGAAGTGCGCCGCGAGCGGACACTGTTCATTGAAGCCACCGATGCGTTGGGGCAGCCGCTTCCGTTTGCCGCGCGTGTGCAGCGCGAGGATGGCAGCCCGGCCGGCGCGGTCGGCCAGAGTGGGGTCATCCACCTGCGCGGCGCGCAGGACCAGGGCGTGCTGATTGTCGACCCTGACGGGCCGCAGCGCTGCCGCCTCAGCTACCAGATGCCGAGCGAACCGGATGCCTACGGGCTGTCGTGGACCGAGTCGATGTGTACACCCCTGAATTCCCGAAGCCTGCAGGTGGAGCAAGCGGGCGAGCTGCCCGTGCCTACTGCCGGTTGATCCAATCCTTACAACTGCTTCCCTGGAGTAAACCCATGAAAACCAACCTGCTCATTCCCGTCGCGCTGGCCTTGCTGGCGCTGCCGATCGCCGCGACCCAGGCGGCGACCCTCACCATTACCGGGCGTGTGTTGCCCGGCACCTGCACCTTGGCCACGCCAACTATTCCGCTCGACCCCGTGAAGGCCAACGAAATGACCGCTGCCACCCCCGCCAACCTGAAGGCCGGGGCGGTGAATTTCACCGGCTGCGTAGGTGTGGTGCGCGCGCGGTTGTCCTTCGATGGTACGGCTGCTGATGGCGACCCGCAGCGTTGGAAGAACACGGCCACCACTTCGGCGGCGTCGGGTGTGTCGATTGCGTTGTTGAAGGGATCGTCGGGTCTGGACTACCTGAAGAAGGGGGATACAAATATCCCGGTCACCGTCTCCGGTGCGACGGCCAGCTATCCGATACGTGCGGGCTATTACGTTCCCAGCACCAGCGGCATCAACGCAGGCAACATCGCGGCGGAGATCACTATTACCGCTGCGTACGATTGATATCTGCGCCTCCACTGCATTTGATCTCCGGATAGCGCGGATAAACGAGCCCTTGGGTCTTCGCACGCCCCCTTCTGTAGGGGGCTACCTCACCGCCGGCTGAACCGCGCAGTCGGCCAAGCAGTTTTTAAAACTTTTTGTATGGGAACTGCCGGGGGGCGGTGCATTGAATGGCGGATGTCATTCCGCCGTCGCATGCGTGCAGGCGGAGCCCACGGCCAACATGGAGCCCCGCCCATGCCGTTTCCGTTCAAACGTCTCACCCCCCTCATGCTGCTTTCCCTGCTTGCAGCCTGTTCGCCCTCCGCACCGGAGGACGCCACCGAGCTTCTCCCGGTGCAGGTTCATACGCTGCAGCCCGAAGATGCCGCACTTCATGTGGTCCTTCCTGGCCGGGCCGTAGCCGCCCACGAAGCCGAGGTACGCCCGCAGGTGGATGGCATCGTGGCCAGGCGTCTGTTCGAGGAAGGCAGCGAGGTCCAGGAGGGGCAGCCGCTGTATCAACTGGACGACATAAAGCTGCGTGCGGGCCGGGATGAAGCCAAAGCGCGCTTGAACCATGCCTACGCCACCTGTGGCGCTGCCCGCGAGGAAGCCCGGCGTCTGGCGCAGCTGGCGGATTCGCAGCTGGTAAGCCAGCAGGACAAGGACCGCTCAGCGGCGGCCTACCAGCGCGCCGAGGCGGAAATTCAGATGGCGATGGCCTCGCTGCAGACCGCCAAGGTGGCCCTGGACCACGCGCGCATCGCTGCGCCCATCAGTGGCCGTATCGGGCGCTCCAACGTGACCGAAGGTGGGCTGGTCACCTCGCATCAGCCCGAAGCGCTTACCACGGTGCGCGGCCTTGACCCGATGTATGTGGATCTTTCGCAGTCCGCTGCCGAGTGGTTGCAGCTCAAGCGGGACATCGCCGATGGGCGGCTGCGGGACAACCGGCAGCTTCCGGTGGATATCCAACTGGAGGATGGCAGCCGTCTGCGGCAGACCGGCATCCTGCAGTTCTCCGACGTGAGCGTTGACCCCGCCACGGGCACGTATGCACTGCGGGTCCGCGTTGCCAATCCTGATGGCGTGCTGCTTCCGGGCATGTACGTATCGGCCTCCATCGGCGCCGGCGTGCGCCGCGATGCGCTGCTGGTGCCGATGCAGGCGGTCTCGCGCGATGCCACCGGCAAGACGCACGTCATGGTGGTCGACAGTGAGGGGACGGTCGCCAACCGCCCCGTCCAGCTGGGGCGGGCACTAGGCGAGCGCTGGCTGGTCGAACACGGCCTGCAGGCCGGCGAGCGCGTGGTGGTGCAGGGCCAGCACAAGCTGGAGCCGGGCAGCCGCATCACTCCGGTGGAATGGAGCGCGCCTACGCCGGGCACGACCGATGCCGCATCCGCTGCCGCGGAGGGCTGATGGCACGGTTCTTCATAGACCGCCCCATCTTCGCCTGGGTCATCGCGCTGCTGATCATGCTGGTGGGCGGCCTGGCCCTGGTCCGCATGCCGGTCGCGATGTACCCGGACGTGGCCCCACCCACCATCACCATCACCGGCATCTATCCCGGTGCGTCCGCCAGCGTCATCGAGGAGACGGTGGTGCAGGTGGTGGAGCAGCAGCTGGCGGGGCTGGACGGCATGCTGCACTTTTCCTCGCAGAGCTACTCGTACGGCGGCTACGCGATGATCAACGTGGTCTTCAGGAACGGCATCGACCTGGACCAGGCGCAGACCCAGGTGCAGGGCCGGGTGCAACTGGCCATGCCGTCGCTGCCCGAGGCGCTGCAACGCCGCGGGTTGGCCGTGACCAAGTCCAACGGCGGCTACCTGCAGATGCTGGCCTTCGTCTCTGAAGACGGGCGGATGAATGAAGCCGACGTCTCGGATTACGTAAGTTCCACCGTGGCCGACGCCATCCGGCGGGTGCCCGGGGTAGGGCAGGTGCGCGAGTTTGGCGGCAAGTACGCGATGCGTATCTGGCTGGACCCGGTGAAGATGGACCGCTATCAGTTGTCCGTTGATGAGCTGGTCAGCGCCATCGGCGCGGAGAACCTGCAGGTGCCGCTGGGCGAGATCGGCGGCGCGCCTGCCGTGCGGGAACAGCAGTTGAGCGCGTTCATTGAAGGTGCGTCCCCCAAGCGCACGGCGGCCGAGTTTGCGCAGGTGGTCATCCGCAGCAAAGAGCACGGTGGCGTACTGCGGCTGGGCGATGTGGCACGAATTGAACTGGGGGCGGAGAGCTACGACTTCGGCAACCGACTGAACGGCAAGCCCGCTGCCGGCATCGGCATTTCACTCGCGCCCGGTGCCAACGCGCTTGAAACCCGCGCAGCCATCGACAAGGCGGTGGAAGCACTGGGCCCGGGCATGCCGGCGGGGGTGAAGGCGGTCGTTCCGTATGACACGACGCCCTTTGTACGGCTGTCCATCAAGGGCGTGGTCAAGACCCTGCTGGAAGCGGTCGTGCTGGTGTTCGTGGTGATGTACCTGTTCCTGCAGAACCTGCGGGCCACACTTATCCCGACCATTGCCGTGCCGGTGGTGCTGCTGGGCACGTTCGGCATTCTGGCGTTCCTTGGCTTCTCGGTGAACATGCTGACGATGTTCGCCATGGTCCTGGCCATCGGCCTGCTGGTGGACGATGCCATCGTGGTGGTGGAGAACGTCGAGCGCATCATGGCCGAGGAAGGGCTCTCGGCACGCGATGCCACGCGCAAGTCGATGGACCAGATCACCGGCGCTCTGGTGGGCATTGGTGTGGTGCTGTCGGCCGTATTCGTGCCGATGGCCTTCATGCAGGGTGCCACGGGTGTCATCTACCGGCAGTTCACCGCCACGCTCGTGTCTGCCATGGCGCTGTCGGTCATCGTGGCGATCATCCTCACCCCAGCCCTCTGCGCCACGTTGCTGAAGCCCGTTGCCCACGGTGGTGGGCATGCTGCGAAAGGCGTGCTTGGGCGGCTGTTCGGCGCCTTCAACCGGCGGTTCGACAGCGCTAGCTCGGCCTACCAGCGCGGCGTCGGTGGAGTCCTTGCCCGGCCCCGGCGCTTCCTGCTGGCCTTCCTGGCACTGGGTGCGGTGATGACCGTGCTGTTCGTGCGCCTGCCCAGCTCGTTCCTGCCCAACGAAGACCAGGGCACGCTGGTGGTGCTGGTACAGACGCCGGTGGGTTCCACGCTGTCGCGAACCCAGGACGCGCTCGCATTCGTGGAGCACTACTTCCTGCAGGAAGACCCCGTGGTTGAATCGATGTTCACCGTCGCCGGTTACAACTACTCCGGCATGGGGCAGAACTCGGGGCTGGCGTTCCTGCGCCTGAAGGACTGGTCCGAGCGACCGGCGGCAGATTCGGCCGATGCCATTGTGGCCCGCGCATCCAAGGCCCTGGCCAGGCACGGCGACGCCAGCATGTACGTGCTCTCGCCGCCGCCCGTGCCCGGCCTGGGCGAGGTCTCCGGTTTCAGCTTCTTCCTGAAGGATGACGCGGGGCACGGGCATGCGGCCTTGGCAGCAGCTCGTGACCAGCTGCTCGCCGCCGCCGCAGAGAATCCAGCGCTCGCCCGGATGCGCGCCAACGGCATGGCAGACGCCCCCACCCTGAAGATCGAGGTGGATACCGCCCGTGCGCGTTCCCATGGCCTGGATCCCGGCAACGCACTGGACACCCTCAGCGCGGCGTGGGGTGGGCGCTACGTGGCCGATTTCGTGGACCGTGGCCGCACCAAGCGTGTGTACCTGCAGGCGGATGCGCCCTTCCGCATGAAGAAGGACGATCTGAACCTGTGGTCGGTGAAGAACGCGCAGGGCAGCATGGTGCCTTTCGCATCGTTTGCGCGCGCGGACTGGTCGCACGCATCGCCACGTCTGGAGCGGCAGAGTGGTGTGTCCGCCATGGAGATACAGGGTGAGCCGGCGCCGGGCGTTGCATCGGGGCGGGCGATGGCGGAAATCGAGCGGTTGGCGGCAGACCTGCCCGCAGGGTTCAGCCTGGAGTGGACCGGCGCGGCGGTGCAGGAGCAGGAGTCGCGTTCTCAGGCGTTGCTGCTGTTCACGCTGTCCATCGTGGTCGTGTTCCTGTGCCTGGCCGCTTTGTACGAAAGCTGGGCGGTACCAACGGCGGTGTTGCTGGTCGCCCCGCTGGGAATCCTCGGGGCGGTCCTGGCCAACACGGTTGCCGGGCTGGAACGCGACATCTACTTCCAGGTGGCCATGCTCACCACGGTGGGCCTGACCAGCAAGAATGCCATCCTCATCGTCGCCTTCGCGCGGGAGCATCTGCAGAACGGTGCTGAGCTGATCGACGCCACGCTGCACGCCGTGCGCGACCGCCTGCGGCCGATCATCATGACCTCGCTGGCCTTCGGGCTGGGCGTGCTGCCGCTGGTGCTGGCCAGCGGCGCCGGGTCGGGCGCGCAGCGGGCCATCGGCACCGGCGTGCTGGGCGGCATGCTGGTGGGCACCTTGCTGGGGCTGGTTTTCGTGCCGCTGTTCTTCGTGATCGTCATGCGCACGTTCGGCCGTCGATAGCACCGACCCGCTGTAGAGCCGAGCCCATGCTCGGCTCTACAGGAATCTACAGGTAGCGCCGGGCCACGCCCGGCGGAATTGCATCCGGTAGCGCCGGGCCATGCCCGGCGGAATTGCATCCGTTAGCGCCGGGCCACGCCCGGCGCAATGGCCTCAGGCCACCTGCACCTGCTCATCCACATACTCAGACAACCCACGGCAGGCCAGCAGCAGGCCCTCGCGCACGTCGTTGCCGATCTGCTGCGCCTCATCGCCATCCTCGCGCACGCGCTCGCTGGCGTGCAGCAGCTCCAGCAGCACGGTCAGCCCGGCATTTGCCCGGTTGATGCGTGCCAGGGCCATGCACTGCCCGGTGTTGCGCCCTTTGCGCCGCAGCGGCTGGCCATCGGCGCCTTCCACCTGGCGGATGCGCTGCAGACTGCCCAGCAGAGTGACGCCTTCTGTGGACTGCTGGGCGGCAAGGGTGGTTTCCAACGGCTGCGCGAGTTCATCGGGCAGCGTGTTGGCGGCTTCGCCCAGGGTGGCGAAGAGGTAGGGATAACGTGTGGTGCTCATGACGGCTTCCTTATGCATGCGGCAAAGAGAAGCCGCCCTGCTTGACAGCGAGGGCGGCGGACGGTGCGTGGTTCCAATACCGGAGGCTGATGCAAACGCCGGCGGGCACGAGGCCCCCACGCACCGCCCGCCATAGGCGCGGGCAGAATGCCTGCCGACGCCACCCACAGGGGATGGGCGACGCCGGCAGGCAAGCGTAACCAACACATCAACCTAACGGGATTGGAAGCCCGTGCCACCCGTTTTCGGTGGCGGTACATGATTCGCACTGGGCGCCCGTGCTGCCAATGAGGAAAGTTTCAAAATAGAAAAAATGCGAATGTTTGCAGCGACGTGGCGAAAGCTGTCAATGCGTGCAGTTTGCGACATTCTCTGTAGAGCCGAGCCCATGCTCGGCTATCACGTGCAGCCGAGCGTGGGCTCGGCGCTACAGAAAGCAATGCAGCCGAGCGTGTCTGCAGTCGATCTTGGCTGGAGCCTGTACCCTCTCACCCCCAACCGATCGATGGAAACATGGAAATGACGACTGCTCGAACCTGGCGCGGACGTGTGTTCATCGGCACAAGCCTTGACGGCAAGATCGCCCGCGACGACGGCACGCTCGATTGGCTGACCGACCTGCCGGCACGTGGGCGCAACGTCAACGCGGTGATCGAGCATCCTGCGCTGATCTGGAACACGTTCATCGAGAAGGTCGATGCCATCGTCATGGGGCGGGCCACCTACGAGACGGTCATCGGGTTTGATGAGTGGCCGTTCGAGGGCATGCAGGTGGTCGTGCTGACGACGCGTGGCCAGATCGATGACCCGCGTGTACGAGTGGCAGGATCTGTCGAGGATGCGCGTCGGGTTCTTGATGCTCTGGGCGTCCAGGACGTGTACATTGATGGCGGGCGCACCATTCAAGCCTTTCTGCGCGCGGATCTGGTCGACGAGCTCACGATTTCGGTCGCCCCCGTCGTGCTGGGAGCGGGGGATCTTTGTTCGGTGAGTTGGACGCCGAGCTCCAACTCGTGGTGCGCGGGAGTCATGTGACAGACGATGGACTGGTTCGTACGACATACGAGGTCGTTCGCTGAAGGCGACCTGGTACGCGTAATCGCCTGAGAAGTGCACGTGGCATGCCGCGCCCACGCGTTATTGATGATCCCGTGTAGAGCCGAGCCCATGCTCGGCTCACCACGGGTAGCGCGGCCTGATCGTGATCTGGCCGAAGTGCAGCCGAGCGTGGGCTCGGCTCTACAGAAGCGAATGCAGCCGAGCATAGGCTCGGCTCTACAGAAGCGAATGCAGCCGAGCGTAGGCTCGGCTCTACAGGAGTCAATGGCGCCGCACCGACTGCGACGACAGTTCCGGAACTGTGTCGCAAAAAGCGATTATCCAAGTAGTTGCATTGAATTATTGCGCCACTGGGAAGAAGGTTGCAGCACCGCTGGAACGTGCCTAGGGAGAGCGCCGTGTACAGAGTTGTCGTTGCTGATGATCACCCTGCCGCGCGTCTTGGAATGAAACTGGTTGCAGAAATCTGGGGGCGGTGCGATGTGGTGGCGGAGGTCGCAAACGGCCGGGATCTGGTCGAGGCCATCGAGGCGGAATCTGCGGATCTGGTCATCACGGATCTGAGCATGGCGCAGGCGGGATCCACGGACGGCCTGGCCCTGATCAAGCTGCTCAGGCGCCGCTACCCAAGAGTGAGGGTGGTGGTGCTGACGATCTCGGGCAGCGCGGTGATCGTCGATGCCCTGGTCGGGCTGGGCGTCAGTGGCGTGGTGTCCAAGCGCGACGAGGTTGATGAGCTGCTCGAGGCGCTGCGCAATGTGGAACGTGCCGGTACGCATGTCGGAAAAAGTTTCCAGGGTGAAGACCTGATCCCTGACGTCTCGCTTCCCGAAGCGGAATTGACCAAGGCCGAGATCGACGTGCTCAGGCAGCTCGCAAACAACCTTTCGGTCACGGCCATTGCCGCGCGCAGCTCGCGCAGCGTGGCGACCATCAGCAAGCAGAAGACCAGTGCGATGAAGAAGCTGGGCCTGGTCGACACCATGCAGCTCTATACCTATCTGAGATCGCTGCGAGGGGGCGTCCGCACCGGCTGACTGCCGTGCCGGCAGCGGTGACCGTCCATCTACCCCAGCAAGGAGAATACTGGCTTGACCCGGAGACTTGTGGCGGCGCTTGCTGCCCTGTTCCTGTTGTGCGTGCTTGCACCACCGGCGGGTGCGCGCGGGGAAGAACCCTCTGCTGCTGGCGGCCACGCCTCTTCGGCCATACACCTCAGCCCTGCCCAACAGCGGTTCATTGCCGAGCGGCCGGTGGTGGTGGTGGGGTTCGTGGGGAACTGGCCTCCGTTCGAGAGTGTGGAAGACGGTCAGCCCGCAGGACTTTCGCCAGAGCTGCTTGCCAATCTGGCGAAGCGGTTGGGGCTGACGCTTCGATTCGAGCGGTTCAGTGGTTTCCAGGAGCTTCTGGCTGCCGCCTGCTCAGGCCGTGTCGACGTGCTGATGAACGTCTCGTTGAGCGCCGGCCGCACCCGCTGCCTGGTCTATACGGACCCCTATGCAGAGGCCCCGGTCGGGCTGATCGCGTACCCCCATGACCCCCAGCTGCGCGCCGACCCCGCGCTGGTGGGCGTGCGTCTGGTGACCACGGCGGGTGCTGCAACGGAAGAATATGCGAAGAAGCGGTTTCCGCAGGCTGTGCACATCGGCGTTTCAGCGCCCCTGGAGGCGATGGAACTGGTCGCCGAGGGAAGCGCTGATGTTTTCCTGGGCGACGCGCAGGTGGCAACGCGCCTGCTGCAGAACCCGCGCTTCCAGGCGCTGGCGCTGATACGACCGAGTGGGCTGCCGAACGATCTGCTGCATTTTGCGGTGCCCAATGCGAAGCAGCCGCTGGTGGAAGCCTTGAATGAGGCGCTCGGTTCGCTCAGCGCTGCCGAGCGGCAGGCGTACCGCGACCGCTGGCTGGCCCCGCTTGCCTGGAACGAACGGGGCGAGTTCGCCTTGAGCGCCGAGGAAGTGCAGGCGATGCGCCACACGTTGCGCGTGGGGTGGCCCAGCGATTTCGCGCCGATTGCGTTTGCCGACAGGAGTGGGCGCCCCTCGGGACTGGCCAGCGAATACCTTCGCAAGCTGCGGGTGATCGGCGCTCAGTTCAGCCCGGTGCAGCCGGCGCCGTGGGACGACATCCGCGAGGCGATTCGCGAGGAGACCGTGGACGTGGTGGTGGCCGTGCCGCGCGATGGCACGTGGTTTGGCGAGGATTGGATCTACAGCCAGCCCTTTGCAACGGTCGCCAACGTGGTGGTCGCTGCACGGGATGGGGTCGATATCCGTTCGTTGAGCGACCTGAACGGCCTGAGGGTCGCCTCATCCGACCCGGAGCGGCTTGCCGGGTACGTGCAGTCGGTCGCACCACGGGCGCGGGTGGTGCCGGTGCCGAGTACGGAGCGCGGCCTCCAGGACGTCGTTGCGGGGCGTGCGGATGTCTATGTTGGCAACCTGGCCGCCATCGACGCGGTGATCCGCGCCCGGCATTCGGGGCAACTGGAGGTGGTGGCCACGACCGGGCTCTCCGATGAGCTGAGTTTCGCGGTGCAGCGCCGGCATGCGCCGCTGGTGGCGGTGATGGATCGCATGCTGTCGCAGATGGATCCAGGGGAGAAGCAGGATCTGCGCAGCAAGTGGATTGCGGTGCGCTACGGCAACGGGGTGGACTGGGCCACGCTCTGGCGCTGGCTGGTACCGGTGCTTGGCATCCTGCTGACCGCCATCCTGGTGCAGGGCTGGAACCAGGTGCGGCTTGCACGCGAGGTGCAGCGGCGCAAGGACACCGAGGTCGAGCTGGAACGGGCCAGGGCGCTGGCGGAAAGGGCGGCCGAGGCGAAGGCCGGATTCCTGGCGACGATGAGCCACGAGATCCGTACCCCGATGAGCGCCATCATGGGCATGGTCGAAATTCTGGATGGAACGGAACTGACGCCGGACCAGACGGACATCCTGGCCATCGTCGGCGAGGCCACCCGCACTCTGCGGCTGCTGCTGGACGATGTGCTGGATGTTTCGCGGCTGGAGGGCGGTGGCATGCAGCTCAATCCGGCCGCGACCGATGTGACCGCGCTGATGTCGGGCATCGGCGAACTGATGGAGCCTGACATCTGGCGCAAGGGCGTTGAGCTCAACATCCGGATTGATCGTGACCTTGCGCCGGCGTACCTGCTGGATGAGCTGAGGCTGCGCCAGATCCTGTTGAACCTGGTGGGCAATGCCACGAAGTTCACGGCGCAGGGTTCCATTGACCTGTCCGTTGACGTGCTTGCGCCGCGGCCCGGGGAAGTGACGCAGCGGCTGCGTTTTGCCGTTGCCGATACCGGCATCGGCATGAGCACTGAACAGTTGCAGGGTGTGCTGGAGCCCTTCGTGCAGGCAACCGCTGCCACGGCACGGGAGCACGGTGGCACCGGCCTGGGCCTGGCGATCGTAAAGGGCCTGGTCGAGTTGATGGGCGGAACCGTGGTCATCAACAGTGCGCTCGGCCGGGGCACCGAGGTGAGCTTCGTCCTCGAGGCGCCGCCGGCACAGCGGCAGGCCGGGGAGCACCCGGAGGAAGCGACGCCGCCCATGCCCCGCCGCTGGCGCGTGCTGGTGGCCGAAGACGATGCCGCGAACCGGCTGATGATGCAGTACCGGCTGGATATCCTGGGCCAGGACGTTGTTGTGGCCGCCGACGGTGCGCAGGCGTTGGAGAGGTTGAAGCGCGCGGGCGACATCGACCTGCTGCTGACTGATTGCCAGATGGCCGGCATGGATGGCTATGCGCTGATGCGGGCCGTGCGCGGGTCGGACGATGCAGCCATGGCGCGGCTGCCGATGGTGGCGATGACGGCCAGCACGTCCGACGCGGTCATGCAGGCATGCACCTCGGCCGGGGCGGACGGTGTGCTGCTGAAGCCGTTTGATATCGCGGCGCTTCGTTCCACGATGATGCGGCTTCTGGAGGGCGAGGGGGCTGGGCCGTCATCGGGCCGGATGCAGCCGCTCGGGGGGCACGCCTGCAACACCGATGCCCCCGGCGAGCTGCAGGCTGCGGCGGACCATGCCTGGCAGGCGCTCTGCCGCCAGTTGGGGGGCGCGGCGGTGGCCGTGCAGATGGTCGATGTTCTCGCCGTCGCGTTCGGGGAGGACGCGCCCGCCCTTCGGCAGGCACTGCGGGCGGGGGATGCACAGGAAGCGTGCCGGCGCATCCACCGCATCACTGGTGGGCTGGCGGTGACCGGTCTGATTGCGTTGGCCGACGAAGGAAAGCTGCTTGAGGAGACGTTCAGCGGCGGCTGCGCGCTGCACCCGCAGGTAGAGCACTTCCTGCAGGCGGCGGGTGCCGCGATAGCGCAGCTGTCGCGGCGCGCGCGTGCAGCGCTGCACGCGCCAGCCCCGCCGTGACGGAGCCGGCGCGCACTTGGCAGGTACCTCAGGGTTCCTGATAGCCGCGCTCGTCGTAGCCGCCATAGACCAGGCAGGTCAGCTGTGCCGAGCCGTCCTGGGCGATCGACAGCACACCCATGCTGGTATCGCGCTCGGGCTTGCGGCCGAGCTTGGAGGCGGTACGCACCGCGGCGGCGTTGGCCGAGAGCTGGGCGGTGTAGCTGGCGCCCAGGTCACCGTCGGGATCGATGTAGACCGACACCGAGCGGACGTGCAGGCCGAACACGGTGAACGGCACCGGCGGCTTGATCGGTTCGTCGGTGCCATCCAGCTTGCCGGACAGGCCTGCCAGGGCGGCTGCGGCGGCATCCGGATCGGCGCGGCATTCCAGCGCGGCCTGCAGGGTCGGTGCCAGCTTCTGCCAGTGCGCCGCGTCGATGGTCGTGGCGGCCTGTGCGGCCGGCATGGCCAGCAGGGCGGCGATGATCGGGGCGAACGTGCGGGTGGGGGACAGCTTCATTGCAGTCATTCCTTTGCGTGCGGGCCGGGAATTCTACGCAAAGCCACCTGCATGAACAGCGCCATATTGCGACGCAGCATCGAAAGCGTACAATCCGCCTCGGCCAGTCGGCTGCTGTAACCCGCCTCCCGCCGTACCCCCCTGCAACGCACAGTGCCGGGGCGTTCCGGGGACGTCGCTACGGACCAGCGTACTCCCCAGGACCCACGCGTCCGCATGATCTGCCTGTCCCGCTGTCGGGGCCGGGCGCATCGCTGCGCGTGCCTTTCAACCGATCGCCTTCTGTTGTCGTCGCCCCCATGTACGGCTTCCGCGCCCTGCGCGCCTCCGCGTCACCCCATCTTCCCACCCTCATCGGCGCCAGCGCCGTGCTGCTGTGGAGCCCGGTCCTGGGCATGCTGCGCACGATCACCGAGATCTTCGGTGCGGTCGGTGGCGCCGCGTTGGTCTTCACCGCTGCCGCGGTGTTCTCGGCGCTCATCCTGGGCGTGCCGCGCCCCTCGCAGCTGCCGCGTCGCTATCTGCTGATCGGCGGTGCGCTGTTCATCGGCACCGAGATCTCGCTGTCGCTGTCCATCGGCCTGGCCCACCACCGTGGGCAGGCGCTGGAACTGGTGATGATCAACTACCTGTGGCCCTGCCTGACGGTGCTGCTGACCGTGCTTACCCGCATGCAGCGCGGCAACTGGCTGCTGCTGCCGGCCACCGTGCTGTGCCTGCTGGGCGTGGTGCTGGTCATCACCGGCGAAGGCGCGTGGTCGCCGGCGATGCTGCTGGCCAACCTGCGCAGCAACCCGCTGGCGTACGCGCTGGCGCTGGCGGCCTCGTGCATGTGGGCCACCTATTCGGTGGTGACCAAGCGCATCGGTGGCTCGCGCAATGCGGTGCCGTTGTTCATGGTCGCCACCGCCGTGGTGCTGTGGCTGAAGTACGCGCTGGGCGATGCGCCGCCGCTGCACCTGCACTGGGGCGGCCTGGCCCAGGTGGCGGTGTTCGGCCTGCTGACCGCCACCGCCTACTCGTGCTGGAACCATGGCCTGCAGCACGGCAATGTCACCTCGATGGCGATCTTCTCCTACTTCGCGCCGGTGCTGTCGGTGCTGTGGAGCAGCGTGTGGCTGTCGCTGCAGCCGGGCATGGGCTTCGTGCAGGGCGTGGCCTGCGTCACCGCCGGTTCGCTGCTGTGCTGGTGGGCCACCCGCGCGCGGCCGCTGCCGCCGCCGGCACCGCCGGCCGCACATACCGCCTGACGGCCAGCCTGCACCGGCCTGACTTTGCACGGTCAGGCGGTTGCGCGTGCGTCGGCCGCGCGGCGGCGAACTTGAGCCGCTTCAAAGTGCTGTATTCAGCGCCGGTTTTGCCGCGGGTGCGATTCTCGGAATCGTCGACAGGTTCCACGACGAAGCGTCCCATCGGTGCCGGTAGTGGCCGGGCAGGGCAGTCGTAGAATCGAATCGTCCGAGGCCCCTGCGGGTTGCCCTTCACCGGCCTCGTTCGCGTTGCAGCACCGTGCTGGCCGATGCAGTCCCGCGGCCACCCCGTGCGCCAGACGTGCGCTGAAAGGTCTGTTCCCGGGGAGGGGGCGATTCGGAAGAGCACACTTTTTTGACTTCAGTGACCTGCACCAGGAAACAAGAATGAACGTCCGCGAACTCCTGCAATCCAAGAAAGAAGCTGTCATCACCATCGATTCGGAAGACACCATCGGTGCCGCCGCCCACAAGATGAGCGCGAATAAAATCGCTGCCCTGGTGGTGATGAAGGACGAGGTGCCGGTCGGCATCATCTCCGAGAAGGACATCGTGCGCAGCCTGGCCGACGACGGCCCGCAGGCCGGCCGCCGGGTGATTTCCACCGTGCCGACCACCGGCCTGGAAGGCATCGCGCCGGAGGCCACGCTGAAGCAGGCCATGTCCCTGATGACCTACTCGCGCCGCCGCCACCTGATGGTCACCGATGGCAACCGCCTGATCGGCATCCTCAGCCTGGGCGATATCGTGAAGAACGTGCTGGGCGAGCTGGAGCTGGAAAAAGCCGTGCTGCAGGACATCTACATGGCCGCCCACTGAGGCAGCCACGCAGGAAGAACGAAGCCGGGCACTGCCCGGCTTCTTCGTTGTTGGCCCCGGGCCATGCCCGGTTTTTCTGGTGGTAGCGCCGGGCCATGCCCGGCGAGCGCGCAGCGCTGGACTCAGAAGCTGACCTTCACCGAATCCGCGCTGTACGTGGCCGGGCCGTGGTAGACCACTTCGATGTTGTTGCCGTCCGGGTCGAGCACGAAGGCGCCGTAGTAGCCCGGGTGGTAGGGGCGTTCGCCCGGCGCGCCGTTGTCGGTGCCGCCAGCGGCCAGGGCGGCGGTGTGGAAGGCATCGACCGTGGCCGCGTCGCGTGCCTGGAAGGCCAGGTGGTGGCGGCCGGTCAGCTGGCCGGCGGCGGCGTCGCTGCTGGCGGTGGAAATGAACAGCTCGTCGGCCCAGAAATAGTCCGGGCCTTCACCGGCAATGGGAATGCCGATGCTGTCGAACACCGCCTGGTAGAAGCGGCGGCTGGCGGCCAGGTCGCGCACCACCAGCTGCAGATGATCAATCAGGCGCCCGCGATGCAGTTCCATCGTTTCCATGCGTACCTCTACAAGAAGGGGACCGCTGTGGTAGCGCCGGGCCATGCCCGGCGAGCGCCTGGCGCGGCCGGTCAGGCGTTGGCGATGATCTCGACCCAGTAGCCGTCCGGGTCCTTGATGAAGGCGATGTTCTTCATGCGGCCATCGGTCAGGCGCTTCTGGAACGGCACGCCGAGGTCTTCGAAGCGCTGGCAGGCCGCTTCCAGTTCCGGCACCGACACGCAGATGTGGCCGAAGCCGCGCGGATCGCTGTTGCCGTCGTGGTAGACCGGGCCGTCCTGGGTCTCGGTACCATGGTTGTGGGTCAGCTCCAGCACGCCCGGCAGGCCGGCCATCCACACGCGGCGGATGGCATCGTCCTCCGGCACGGCCACGCCGGCCGGCACGTAGGCCAGGAAGTACAGGCTGAACTGGGCTTCGGCGAAATCACGCTTGTCGATCAGCTGGTAGCCGAGCACGCGGGTGTAGAAGTCCAGCGAGGCGGTGATGTCCTTGACCCGCAGCATGGTGTGGTTGAACACGAAGCCGTGGGTTTCGGCCGGGGCCTGGGCAGCCACGCCGGGGATGTCGCGCAGGGCGGGAAGGGTCATGGGGGAAAGTCCTTCAGACAGGGCCGTGTTGGCCGGATGGGGCCATTCTACCGGCCGCCACCTGACGGCACTGCGACGTACAATGGACGGATCGCACCGTTCCGTCCTGACAACGATTGCCCGCCATGTCGCAGCGTGAATGGGTGGCCGCCGCCATCCGCAAGATCGAAGCCGATTTCAACCGTTCCGCCGATACCCACCTGATCCCGCTGGCACTGCCCGGGTTCGAGGGTATCGACGTGTACCTCAAGGATGAATCGAGCCACCCCACCGGCAGCCTGAAGCACCGGCTGGCACGCTCGCTGTTCCTGTACGCGCTGGCCAATGGCTGGCTGCGCGAGGGGCGGCCGGTGATCGAGGCGTCCAGCGGCTCGACCGCGGTGTCCGAAGCCTACTTCGCGCGCCTGCTGGGCCTGCCGTTCATTGCGGTGATGCCGGCCACGACCTCGCCGGAGAAGATCGCCGCGATCGAATTCCACGGCGGCCGTTGCCACCTGGTCGAGCGCGCCTGCGACCTCAACTGCGATTCGGAACGGCTGGCCCGCGAGACCGGCGGCCACTTCATGGACCAGTTCACCTACGCCGAGCGGGCCACCGACTGGCGCGCCAACAACAACATCGCCGAGTCCATCTTCAAGCAGATGGCCGAGGAGCCGAGCCCGATCCCGGAGTGGATCGTGTGCAGCCCCGGCACCGGTGGCACCGCGGCCACGCTCGGCCGTTACGTCAGCTACCGCCGGCACGACACGCGCATCCTCTGCGCGGACCCGGAAGTATCGGTGTTCTTCGACGGCTACCAGGCCGCCGTGGCGGGCGAGCCGGACTGGCGCGGGCTGACCTGCAGCGGCGGTTCGCGGGTGGAAGGCATCGGCCGGCCGCGGGTGGAATCGAGCTTCATCCCGACCAGCGTGGATGCGATGGTGAAGGTGCCCGATGCACTCAGCCTGGCGGCGATGCGCCATGTCAGCCGCCAGATCGGCCGCCGTGTCGGCGGTTCCACCGGCACCAATTTCATCGGCGTGCTGCAGGCGGCGCAGTGGATGCGCGAGGCCGGCCACCAGGGCAGCATCGTCAGCATCCTGTGTGATGCCGGCGAGCGCTACGCGCACAGCTATTACGACCCGGCGTGGTATGGCCGGCAGGGCATCGATGTGGACGGTGCCGACGCGCAGCTGGCCGCAGCCGTGGCCGGGCAGGGCCTGCCCGCGCTGCCGTGGTGCAGCCTGGAAGCGTTGTAACGCGGCCGGCTGCACGAGCCTCGACCGGTAGAGTCGACTGTTAGTCGACTGCTCTCTGCTCAGACCGCGAAAATCCCGCGTTGCACGCGATAGTCGACTAACAGTCGACTCTACCGGTCACCGGTCACCGGTCACCGGTCACCGGTCACCGGTCACAGGCCCCTCGGCGCTCAGTACCCCGCATCCATGTAGGCATCCAGCAGGATGTCGCGCAATGCATCGGGTAACGCCTCGATGTCCATCGCGCGGTCGTCCTGGTGCAGGTGCGGGTCCAGCACGCTGGCGCGGCCCTGGGCCAGCGCCTTCAGCCACAGCAGCACGCAGATCACGAACTCGCGCTCGTGCCCGGGCTGCAGGCGGCTGGCACCGCGTTCGATCACTTCGAACGGATACCATTCCTGCGTTTCGCTGAGCCGGCCGCCCTGGCGTTGCAGGGCCTTCAGCTGGGCCAGGTGGCGCGGCGCATCGTCACCGGCATCGCACAGCGCGGCGATCCATGACAGCTCGTCCGTGGTGGCCGTCAAGGCCAGCGAACGGGCGGATGAAGCGGTGGTGCTTGGAGCCAGACCTTCCATGTGGGGCCTCCTCGGGACGTACCACTGCGGTCTCCCCCGCAACGCCAGCTTCGGCGCGGGGCCGTAAGGCCGACGTGAATGCCGGGGTTCCGTGGAAAGCTCCATCCACGCATGGCGTGGATCTACTGGAAGCGCCCGTAACCTCTCCCACCCCCTTGTCTGGCGGCCCCGCCAGCGCCATATCGACAGGGCTGCCCGCCCGCCGGGCCCGTAACCTGGAGACCTGCCGTGACCGCTGCCAACCCCTTGCTCGATGCGTCCAGCCTGCCGCGCTTCGAGGCGATCCGCCCCGAGCACGTGGGGCCGGCGCTGGATGTGCTGCTGGCCGAGGCCGAAGCCGCCGTCAGCGCCGCCGAGCAGGTGCAGCCGGTCCGCTGGGAGACCTTCGTGACCCCGCTGGACGATGCCACCGAACGCCTGTGGCGCGCCTGGGGCCTGGTCGGCCACCTGCAGGGCGTGGTCAACACCCCCGAGCTGCGCGAGGCCTACAACAGCAACCTGCCGCGGGTCACCCGCTTTGCCAGTGCGCTGGGCCAGAACCTGGCGCTGTACCGCCAGTACCAGGCGCTGGCCGCCAGCCCGGACGCGGCCGGCTTCGACGAGGCCCGGCGCAAAGTGCTGGACAACACCCTGCGTGATTTCCGCCTGGGCGGTGCCGAACTGGACGCCGACGCCCAGCAGCGCTTCGCTGAGATCAAGGAGGAGCTGTCGGCGCTGTCGGCGAAGTTCTCGCAGAACGTGCTCGACGCCACCGATGCCTGGTCGCTGATCGTCGAAGACGAAGCGCGCCTGGCCGGCGTGCCGGACGACGTCAAGGCCGCTGCGCGTGCCGCCGCCGAAAAAGATGGCAAGACCGGCTGGAAGCTGACCCTGCAGATGCCGTGCTACCTGCCCTTGCAGACCTGGGGCGAAGACCGCGACCTGCGCGAGATCCTGTACCGCGCCAGCGCGCAGCGTGCATCCGAATTCGGCGACGAGGCGCTGGACAACGGCGGCAACATCGACCGCATCCTCGCCCTGCGCGCGGAACTGGCCGCACTGCTGGGGTTTGCCTCGTACGCGGATTACTCGGTGGCCACCAAGATGGCGCAGGACCCGGCCGAAGTGCTGGCCTTCCTGCGTGACCTGGCCACCCGTGCCAAGCCGTTCGCCGGCAAGGACCGCGCCGAGCTGGAACAGTTCGCCCGCGAGCAGCTGGGCATCGACAGCCTGCAGGCCTGGGACCTGGCATTCGCCGCCGACCGCCTGAAGCAGGCACGCTACAGCTATTCCGAGCAGGAGGTGAAGCAGTACTTCACCGAGCCGAAGGTGCTGGGCGGCCTGTTCTCGGTGATCGAGCAGCTGTATGGCCTGCGCGTGCAGGACGACAGCGCGCCGGTGTGGCACGAGGATGTGCGTTTCTTCCGCCTGGTCGATGCGCAGGGCGCGCTGGTGGGCCAGTTCTACCTGGATCTGTACGCGCGCGAAGGCAAGCGCGGTGGCGCGTGGATGGATGATTGCCGCAACCGCCGCGCGCGCGCCGATGGCAGCGTACAGACGCCGCTGGTCTACCTGGTGTGCAACTTCGGCCGTGGTGCCAACGGCAAGCCGGCCACCTTCAGCCACAACGAAGTGACCACCCTGTTCCATGAAATGGGCCATGGCCTGCATCAGCTGCTGACCCGCATCGGCGAACTGGGCGTGGCCGGCATCAACGGCGTGGAATGGGATGCGGTGGAGCTGCCCAGCCAGTTCATGGAGAACTTCTGCTGGGAATGGGACCACCTGCAGGGCATGACCGCGCACGTGGACACGGGCGAACCGCTGCCGCGCGCGCTGTACGAGCGCATGCTGGCCGCGCGCAACTTCCACAGTGGCATGGCGACCGTGCGCCAGCTGGAATTCGGCCTGTTCGACATGCTGGTGCACAGCCAGTTCGAACCGGCGCAGGACAGCGTGCTGGCGCTGCTGGACCGCGTGCGCAGCGAAGTGGCGGTGAACCATCCGCCGGCCTGGAATCGCTTCCCGCACCAGTTCAGCCACATCTTTGCGGGTGGTTATGCGGCCGGTTACTACAGCTACAAGTGGGCCGAGGTGCTCAGCGCCGATGCCTATGCGGCGTTTGAAGAAGCGCCGCAGGCGCTGGCTGAAACCGGCGCGCGGTTCCGCGATGAGATCCTCTCGCGTGGTGGCAGCCGCCCCGCAGCGGAGAACTTCAAGGCGTTCCGCGGGCGCGCGCCGCAGATCGATGCGTTGCTGCGCCATTCGGGCATGGCGTAACCGCTCTGGCGTCATCCACGCATGGCGTGGATCTACTGGAATGCTCCTGCCAATACATCCGGCATCCCGGTAGCGCCGGGCCATGCCCGGCGAGCGCGCAGCGCGGCGTGGCAAAAAGATCCGCCGGGCATGGCCCGGCGCTACCTCACACGTGCGTGCCGCAGATCGATGCGTTGTTGCGCCATCCGGGCATGGCGTAAATGCAAAAAAAAGGCGGTGAATCCGGTAGCGCCGGGCCATGCCCGGCGAGCGCGCAGCGCGGCGCGGCAGGAAGAGCCGCCGGGCATGGCCCGGCGCTACCGCACGCCGGTCATTCGCACGCCGGTCATTCGGCGTAGATCATCTTCCGGGTCATGCCGCCGTCGACGATGAAATCCTGGCCGGTGGTGAAGCCGGACAGCGGCGACAGCAGGTACACCGCCAGTGCGCCGATGTCCTCGGGTTCGCCCACGCGACCGACCGGGTGCTGGCCGTGGTCGGTGGCCGAATAGTCCGGCGCATGCCGGCGCGATGGCGCCTGCCAGGCCGTGGTGCCGATCCAGCCGGGGCTGATGCTGTTCACCCGCACCGCGGGGCCAGCGCTGATCGCCAGCGCATGGGTGAAGGCCACCAGCCCGCCCTTGGCCGCGGCATAGGCTTCGCTGTTCGCTTCGGACTGCCAGGCGCGGGTGGAGGCGACGTTGATGATCGAACCGGCCGTACTGGCCGCCAGTGCCGGCAGCGCGTGCTTGCTGCACAGGAAGGCGCCATGCAGCGATGACAGTCGCCGCTGCCACTCGTCCCAGTCCATGTCCTGCAGCACGGTGCCGTGCGGGCCGGCGATGCCGGCATTGTTGACCAGGCCATCGATGCGGCCGAAACGCTGCTGCGCCACGCCGATGAAGGCGCGCACGCTGGCTTCGTCGGCGATGTCCAGGCGCTGGAACGCGGCATCGTCGCCCCGCTGCCATTCGTCCAGGCAGGCCTGGCCTGCTTCCACGTCCAGATCGCCGATGAGCACGCGGCCACCGGCACCCAGCACGGCCTGGGCGATGCCACGGCCGATGCCGTTGGCGCCGCCGGTGATCAGCACCACCTTGCCCTGCAGCGGTGCCGCCGGCCACGCGGCGATGGGCGGGGCCGCGCTCATGACAGGTCTTCGCCGCGCAGGCGACGGTGCCAGCCGGCCACACCGATGCGGTCCAGGGTCTGGATGTTGCGCTCGACGATCACGTCCGGGTCCGGGAAGGCGTCCACGGCGCGCTCCACGCTTTCCTCGCGCAGCAGGTGCAGGGTGGGGAAGGGCGCGCGGTTGGTGTAATTGCTGGCATCGTCGGCGGCTACGCCATCGAACTGGTAATCCGGATGGAAGCTGGCCACCTGCAGGATGCCCTGCAGGTCCAGCGCCTCGATGGCGGCGTCGGCGTTGTCCAGGAAATCGTTGTAGTCGAGGAAATCGGTCAGCACCTGCGGGTGCACGATCAGCGTGGTGTCGATCTGCTCGGCCGGGGTATCGCGCAGCAGCACCAGTTCCTCGGCCAGCTGTTCCACCAGTGCTTCGGGCGTGGTGGCGTCGCTGAGCACGAAGCGCACCTGGTCCTTCACGTACACCGCCTTGGCGAACGGGCACAGGTTCAGACCGATCACGATCCGCTCCAGCCACAGGCGGGTGGCGGCGATCGGATCGTCGGTGGGCAGGGCGGTGTCGGTCATGGCGGGCGCTTCGGCTGGCGGGGGCCGCCATTGTAGGCAGTCGTCCGGCGTCGCGGCGTCCACTGTCCACGCACTGGACAGTGGCGATGCTGGAAAGTCCCATCCATTCAAGCGCTTGCCGATATCGCACCGATGGCCGATTGCCTGCGCGGCGGGCCAGGCGTGCAATGGACGCACGACACAGGAGGACACCCCATGATTGCATCTTCCCCGTGGCTGCCGGACGAACTCTGGTCCGGCGCCTTCTTCGACGGCCAGTGGCAGGCCGCCACCCAGCGCCAGCCGGTGATCGAACCGGCCACCGGCCAGACGCTCGGCGAGGTCGGCCTGGCCGACGCCGCCCAGGTCGCCACCTCGGCCGCCGCTGCGGCGCAGGCCCAGCAGGCCTGGGCGGCCGCCCCGTACGAACAGCGCGCCCAGGTGCTGCGCCAGGCCGCGCGACTGGCCGAAGACAACATCGACACCCTGGTGGACTGGCTGGTGCGCGAAAGCGGCTCGACCCGCCTGAAGGCCGGCTTCGAGGCCAAGGTGACCATCAAGGCGCTGCACGAAGCCGCCGCGCTGCCCTCGCGCAGCACCGGCGAAATCCTGCCCTCCGAACCGGGCCGGTTGAACCTGGCGCGGCGCCGTCCGCTGGGCGTGGTCGGGGTCATCTCGCCGTTCAATTTCCCGCTGTACCTGGCCATGCGTGCGGTGGCACCGGCCATTGCGCTGGGCAATGCCGTGGTGCTCAAGCCCGACCCGCGCACCGCGGTGTGCGGTGGCGCGGTCATCGCCCGCCTGTTTGAACAGGCCGGGCTGCCGGCCGGCGTGCTGCACATGCTGCCCGGTGACGGCGCCGCCGGTGCCGCGCTGACCAGCGATCCGCACGTGGCGATGATCCAGTTCACCGGTTCCACCGCCGCAGGCCGCAAGGTGGGCGAAGCGGCTGGCAAGCACCTGAAGAAAGTCTCGCTGGAACTGGGTGGCAAGAATTCGCTGATCATCCTCGACGATGCCGACCTCGACCTGGCCGTGGCCAATACCGCCTGGGGCGTGTACCTGCACCAGGGTCAGATCTGCATGGCCACCGGCCGCGTGCTGGTGCACAGGAAGATCCATGCCGCGTTCCTGGAAAAGCTGGTGGCCAAGGCGAAGTCGCTGAAGGTGGGCGACCCGGCACGCGAAGACGTGGCGATCGGCCCGCTGATCAACGCCACCCAGCGTGACCATGCCGCCCGCGTGGTGGCCGATGCGGTGAAGGCCGGTGCCACGCTGGAAGCCGGCGGCACCCACCAGGACCTGTTCTTCGCGCCCACCGTGCTCGGCAACGTGGCCGCTGACAACCCAGCGTTCAACGAAGAGATCTTCGCGCCGGTAGCGGTGGTGGTGCCGTTCGATGATGACGACCAGGCCGTGCAGCTGGCCAACGACAGCGAGTACGGACTGTCGATGGCGATCGTGTCCAGCAACGTCGGCCGCGCGCTGAAGCTGGGCGAGCGCCTGCGCACCGGCCTGCTGCACATCAACGACCAGACGGTGAACGACGAAGTGATCAATCCCTTCGGCGGCGTCGGTGCGTCCGGCAACGGCACCAGCATCGGCGGCCCGGCCAACTGGGAAGAGTTCACCCAGTGGCAGTGGCTGACCGTCAAGGGCGAAGCGCCCGCCTACCCGATCTGATCGAAGGAACCATCACGATGAACGACAACACCGCAACGCGTGAGATCACCGCCGCCGTGGTCCGCGGCAAGGAACAGCCCTTCGTCATCGAGCAGGCGCGGCTGCGCGGCCCGCAGGACGACGAGGTGCTGGTGAAGGTGGTGGCCACCGGCCTGTGCCATACCGATCTGATCGTGCGCGACCAGTACTACCCCGTGCCGCTGCCGGCGGTGCTCGGCCATGAAGGCGCTGGCATCGTTGAAGCGGTGGGCCCGAACGTGCGCGACCTGAAGGTGGGCGACCACGTGGTGCTGACCTACGGCGCCTGCGGCCACTGCAACCCCTGCCGCGGTGGCCACGGTGCCTACTGCAAGGATTTCTTCGGGCTCAACTTCGGCGGCGATGATGGCCACGGCCACACCGCCATCACCGATGCGCACGGCCAGCCGCTGCACGATCATTTCTTCGCGCAGTCCTCGTTCGCCACCTTCGCCATCGCGCGCGAGATCAACGCGATCAAGGTGCCCGACGATGCGCCGCTGGAACTGCTGGGCCCGCTGGGCTGCGGCATCCAGACCGGTGCCGGGGCGGTGCTCAATTCGCTGAAGGTGCGCTCGGGCAGCAGCTTCGCCAGCTACGGTGCCGGCGCGGTGGGCCTGAGTGCGGTGATGGCGGCCAAGGTGGCCGGCGCCACCACCATCATCGCCATCGACGTGGTGCCTTCGCGCCTGGAGCTGGCGCTGGAACTGGGCGCGACCCACGTGGTCAACAGCCGCGAAACCGATGTGGTGGAAGCGGTGCGTGCGATCACCGGTGGCGGTGCGGATTTCGCGCTGGAATCGACCGGTCGCCCGGAGGTGTTGTCGGCCGGCATCGAGGCGCTGGGCGGGCTGGGCATGATGGGCGTGGTGGGTGCGCCGAAGCTGGGCACCACGGCCAGTTTCGATGTGAACAACCTGCTGCTGGGCGGGCGCAGCATCCGCGGCATCGTCGAAGGTGACAGCGTGCCCCAGGTGTTCATCCCGCAGCTGGTGACGTTGTTCCTGCAGGGCCGGTTCCCGTTCGACAAGCTGGTGAAGTTCTATCCGCTGGAGCAGATCAACCAGGCGGCCGAGGACAGCACGCGCGGCATCACCCTGAAGCCGATCCTGCGGATCGCCGCATAACCCCCGGTAGTGGGGGGGGGGGGGGGGGGGGGGGGGGGGGGGGGGGGGGGGG
>NZ_JACVTT010000049.1:0-33524 GCF_016624665.1 Stenotrophomonas sp. S39
CCCCCCCCCCGCGCCGCCCCCCCCCCCCCCCCCCCCCCCCCCCCCCCCCCCGGCGGGGGTTCAGCGCAGGCCGTCCACGTCCAGGATCAGGGCCATGCGACCATCGCCGATCAAGGTTGCACCGGCGTAGCCGCGCAGGCCGCGCAGCGCCTTGGGCAGCGGCTTGATGACCACTTCCTCGCGGCCGCGCACCTGGTCCACGACCAGGCCGAAGCGCGCTTCACCGGCCTGCAGCACCACGATGGTCAGCAGGGGGGACGCTGCAGGCGTCACATCCAGCCACTGGCGCAGATCGACCAGCGGCAGGGTGTGCGAGCGGCGGTCCAGCACGGCGCGGCCATCGAACCAGCCCAGCGAGGTGCGCGGGGCGTGCAGCACTTCCATCACGCGCGCCAGCGGCAGCGCATAGACGTCTTCGCCGGCCTGCACCAGCAGCGTCGGCAGGATGGCCAGGGTGAGCGGCACGCGGATCAGGAAGCGGCTGCCACGGCCCAGTTCCGACTGGATCTGGATCTGGCCGCTCAGCTCGCGGATGCGCGACTGCACCACGTCCATGCCCACGCCGCGGCCGGAAATATCGGTGACCTGCTGCTTGGTCGAGAAGCCGGGCAGGAACACCAGGTGCAGGCACTCCTCGCTGCTCAGGCGGGCGGCGGCTTCCGGGTCGATCAGGCCCTTCTCGCGGGCCTTGGCGCGCAGCTTTTCCGGGTCGATGCCGGCGCCGTCGTCCTGCACTTCGATGCTGACGTAGTCGCCTTCCTGCTGCGCCGACAGGCGCACGTGGCCCATCCGCGGCTTGCCCTGCGCTTCGCGCAGGTCCGGCATTTCCACGCCGTGGTCGATGGCGTTGCGCACCAGGTGCACCAGCGGGTCGGCCAGCGCTTCGACCAGGTTGCGGTCCAGCTCGGTCTCGGCGCCGATCAGCTCCAGGTCCACTTCTTTCTGCAGCGAGCGGGCGACGTCGCGGGCCACCTTCGGGAAGCGCGAGAACACCTTGCCGACCGGCTGCATGCGGGTGCGCATGACCGCCGACTGCAGGCGGGCGGTGGCGATGTCCAGCGTCGACACCGCGCGATCCAGCTCTTCGTCGCGCAGGCGGGTGCGCAGGGTCTTGAGCCGGTTCCGTGACAGCACCAGTTCGCCGATCAGGTTGACGATCGCATCCAGGCGCTTGGTGTCCACGCGCACGGTGTGTTCGGCTTCGGCCACCGGCTTGTTCGGCGCCGGCTTGGCGGCCGCGCGCGGGGCGGGTGCCGGGACCGGTGCGGCGGCCACGGGCTTGGCGCCCGGGACGGCGCCACCATGCAGCTGGTCGAGCAGGGCTTCGAACTCGTCTTCGCTGATCAGGCCGTCGTCGGCCTTCTTCGGCGGTGCGACGGCGGTCGGTGCGCTGCCGCCATGCAGCTGGTCGAGCAGGGCCTCGAACTCATCGTCGGTGATCAGGTCGCTGCCGGCAGCGGCCGGGGTGGCGGCTGCAGCGGCGCTTGATGCGGGGCTTGCTCCGCCATGCACGTCGAACTGGGCGATCAGTTCCGGCGGGGCGTACCCGGGTTCAGTGCCGGCGGACACCGCATCGAGCATCGACTGCAGGTAATCCAGCGACTGCTGGGCGGCATCGAAGTGATGGGCCTGCAGCACGGCCTGGCCGGCACGCGCCGCGCCCAGCGCTTCCTCGGCGGCATGGCACAGCTCGACCATGGCGGTGATGCCGAGGAAGCCGGCGCCGCCCTTCAGCGTGTGGTAGCCGCGGAAGACCGCGTTGAGCTGGTCGTTGTCCTGCGGTGCCTGTTCCAGCGACACCAGCTGTTCGCCCAGGCGATCCAGGATTTCCTGCGCCTCGATGATGAAATCGGCAGTGATGTCGTCGGCAACAGCGCTCATGCTTACAGCCCCAGGTCCGACAGCAGGTCGTCGGCGTCGTTCTGCGAGACCGCGTGGCGGTCCAGTCCCTTCAGTGCCGGCCCGGCCAGTTCCGGGTCGGTGCGATGCTGTTCCGGCGGCAGGCCGAGCGCGCCGAAGCCTTCGTGCACGCGGCGGACGATGCCGACCACGCGACGGATGATCTGCCCGGTCAGGTCCTGGTAGCTCTGGGTCAGGGCGATCTCGGTCAGGTTGTGGCGGATGCGCTCCAGTTGCGCGTCCTGGCCCGGCTGCAGGCCATCGGCACGCAGCTGTTCGGTCAGGGCGCGGCATTCTTCGGCCAGGTCCAGGGTGCGGTGGGTGGCCTGTTCGGTCATCGCCACCACGTGGTCCAGGCGGGCGCAGGCATCGTCCAGCTCGCCGGCCTCGTCGGGCACGGTCGGCAGTTCGCCCAGCGCCTGGCCGAGTTCGCGGGCCAGCCGCGAAAGGCCGCTCATCATCGGCTGGGTGCGCGCGGCCACCAGGCTGTCGATGCGCTGGCGCCAGGCGGCCTCGTCACCGGATTCCAATGCATCCAGGGCTTCCTGCAGGCGCAGGGCAAGGGCGCTTCTGTCGACCTGGGCGTCCATCAGGCGCTCGCCGCCAGGCGTTCGAAGATCTTGCCCAGCTTTTCTTCCAGGGTCTGCGCGGTGAACGGCTTGATGATGTAGCCGTTGACGCCGCTCTGCGCCGCTTCGATGATCTGCTCGCGCTTGGCTTCGGCGGTGACCATCAGCACCGGCAGGGTCTTCAGCTTGGCATCGGCACGGATCGCCTTCAGCAGCTCGATGCCGGTCATCACCGGCATGTTCCAGTCGGTGACCACGAAATCGAAGGGCTGGCTCTGCAGCATCGACAGCGCGGCATGCCCGTCCTCGGCTTCGGCGGTGTTGGTGAAGCCCAGATCGCCCAGCAGGTTCTTGACGATGCGACGCATGGTCGAGAAGTCGTCGACGATCAGGATGCGCATGTTCTTGTTCAAAGCAGAGTTCCTTTGTTGTTCACTGCGGGCGGCCGGGGGCAGCCGCCTCGCGCATGTTCATTGTTCGAGGCCGGCGTCGACCGCCTCGAACACCTTGAGCCGGCCGCGCAGGCGCAGCACAGCCTGGCCGTGGATCTGGCAGACCCGCGATTCGCTCACGCCGAGCACCGCGCCGATCTCCTTCAGGTTCAGCTCCTGCTCGTAGTACAGCGAGAGCACCAGCTGTTCGCGCTCGGGCAGGTGGCCGATGGCCTTGCCCAGCTCGCGGCCGAACTCGCCACGCTCCAGCACCTGCTGCGGGGTCGGGCCACCCTGGGCGACCGTATCCAGCTCGCCCTGGTCCTCGATGCGCGACTCCAGGCTCAGCACCTGGCCGCGCGAGGCGTCTTCCATCAGGCGCAGGTACTCGGGCAGGGGCATGTCCATCGCCGCGGCCACTTCAGTGGCGCTGGCGGCACGGCCGCTGCTCTGTTCCAGCCGGCGGATGGTGGCGGCGGCGTCGCGGGCACGGCGGTGCACCGAACGCGGCACCCAGTCGCCACGGCGGATCTCGTCGATCATCGAGCCACGGATGCGGATCGAGGCGTAGGTCTCGAACGAGGCGCCCTGGTCGGCGTCGTAGCTTCGCGAGGCTTCGATCAGGCCCATCATGCCGGCCTGGATCAGGTCGTCCACCTCGACGCTGGCCGGCAGGCGCGCCGCCAGGTGGTGGGCGATGCGCCGCACCAGGTCCGAGTGCTGCGCGATGACGTCGGTCGCGCTCGAGCGCTGGACTTCCTTGTACTGGGCTGCGCCTTTCATACGGTCACCCCACGCTGCTTGAGGATGCGTTCGAGGAAGAATTCGACGCCACCACGCGGTTCGGTCGGCGCCTGCCAGCGCGCGGTACGGCGGGCGATCTCGGTGATCGCCAGCGCGGCCGGGCTGGACGGGTAGGCCTTGACCACCGGCTGCTGGCGCTGCACCGACAGGCGCAGCCAGTCATCCTGCGGCACGCAGCCCAGGTAGTTCAGCGAGACATCGGCGAGGAACTTCTCGCAGACGCGGGTCAGCTTTTCGTACAGCACGCGGCCTTCGTTGGGGTCGCGCACCATGTTGGCCACGACCTGGATGCGGTCCACGCCACGTTCGCGCGACAGCACCTTGATGAGCGCATAGGCGTCGGTGATCGAGGCCGGTTCATCGCAGACCACCACCACGGTGTCCTGCGCGGCCTGGCAGAAGGTCAGCACGCCGTCGTTGATGCCGGCGGCGGTGTCCACCACCATGATGTCCAGCTCGCGTTCCAGCTCGGAGAACACGTTGACCAGGCCGACATGCTCGGCCGGGGCCAGTTCGGCCATGTGCCGGCGGCCCGACGCGGCCGGTACCACCAGCACGCCGTTGGGGCCCTCGATGATCACGTCTTCCAGGCTGCAGCGGCCGGCCACCAGGTCGGCCAGGGTGAACTTGGGGTTCAGGCCGAGAATGACGTCGATGTTGGCCAGGCCGAGGTCGGCGTCCAGCAGCAGGGTGCGTTTGCCCATGCCGGCCAGCGCCACGGCCAGGTTGGCCGACACGTTGGTCTTGCCCACGCCGCCCTTGCCGCCGGTCACCGCGATGGTGCGGACAGGGCCGAGCGGCTCGCTGCGGGTGGCCGACAGCGGGAAGGTATTGGTCAGCTTGGCGTACTCACGCGACGGCATGGTTCAACTCCGGGTTGCAGGGCATATCGGCCGCTCGGCGCAAATCTTCAAGGCGAAGTACGAGATTGGCTGCACTGGCCCGGTGCAGGTCCTCCGGGACGTCCTGGCCATCGGTCACCCAGGTGATCGGCAGGGCATGGTCGACGGCCACCGACAGGGCGTTGCCGAAGCGGCCGGTCTCGTCCAGCTTGCTCAGCACCAGGCCCTGCAGGTTGGCCGCGCCGAAGCGGCGGACGACCTCGTCCATGTCGCCGAAGCTGGTATTGGCCGGCAGCACCAGCAGGGTGCGCACTTGGCGGGCGGCCCGCAGCCACTGCAGCTGGGCGGCAAGGGCGCGGTCACGCGGGCCCAGGCCGGCGGTGTCGATCAGCACCAGCTTGTAGTCCTGCAGGCGCTCCAGCAGCTGGTCCAGGTCGGTGCCGCTGTTGGCTTCGTGCACCGCGATGCCGAGCTGGCGGCCGTAGCCGTACAGCTGCTCGCGGGCGCCGACGCGCAGGGTATCGGTGGTCACCAGGGCCACATCGCGCGGGGCGTGCTTCTCGGCGAAGCGCGAGGCCAGCTTGGCGATGGTGGTGGTCTTGCCGGCGCCGGTCGGGCCGACCAGGGCGATCACGCCGCCTTCTTCCAGCGGGTCGACCGGGGCGATCGGCAGCTTGCGCGAGATCAGCCCCAGCATCAGGCCGCGGCCGCGGTGGGCCTCGGTCTCCAGCGGGATCTGCATGGCCACGTCGCGGGCGAGGCCGGCATCGAAGCCGTATTCGTCCATCAGGTCCAGCGCGGTGGCGCGCACCGCACTGCCACGCAGGCGCTCGTCGGTGAAGCGGTTCATCTCACGCTCGATGACCTGGCGCATGCCGGCCACTTCCTGGCGAAGCTGGCGGATCTCGCCGTCATCGGCGGCCACCATGCTCAGGGCCGGGGCCGGGGCCAGCTGCGGTGCCGGCGTCGGCGCGGCTTCGGCAAGCGGCGCGGCGTCGTTGGCGGGCGCGACGGCGGCCGGGGCTTCCACGATGGCAGCGGTGGCAACGGCCGGGGCCATCTCCACCGGCGCTTCCACCGGGGCAGCGGCGACCGCAGGGGCCGGCAGCGGCGGCGGCAGCAGGGTGGCGCTGTCATCTTCCAGCGGCGGATCGATCAGGAAGCGGGCGCGGTTGATCGGTGCGGCGGCAACCGCGGCGGTACTGGCCGGCGGCGCGACGATGGCGTCGGCGTACGGGGCGAAGATCTGTTCCGGCAGTGCCGATTCGTTGACGCTGGCGCGGGCCAGGGTGGAGGCGAAACCGGTGCTGCCACGGGTCGGCACGATCTCGTCGGCGCTGTCCAAGGTGCGGCCGGTGGCACCGACGGCGGCGCGGGCCAGCGCGGCGACCGCCGAGGTGGTGGCGGCCACCGGCTCGGCGGCCGGGGTCGCGCTGCGGCGGCGGGTCACGGCGGCGATCACGGCATCGGCGGCGCTGCGCGGCTTCGGCGGCGGCGGCGGTGCGATCTCGCGGCGCGAGGCTTCCAGCGCACGCTGCACGGCACTCTCGTCGTAGTGGGCGGCGGCGACGATCTCGATGCCTTCCTCGATCCGGCGGTTGGACAGGATCACGGCGTCGGGGCCATGTTCCTTGCGCACCAGGTTCATGGCCGAGCGCATGTCGGCGGCGACGAATCGTTTGATTTTCATGCTGTGGTCACGGGACGAAGTCGGCGGAGTGGCGGTCGAGGAACGCGGGTGGTCGGTGGTCTGCACGGTTCGGGTTCCCCTTGGAATCTGTCGTGTGGTGCGGGTTGAAAGTGGTGTCTGTTTTCTGGCGCTTGGAAGGCCGGCATCAGCTGATCGTTCCGACCAGCTTCAGGCGCTTGTCTTCCGGCACCTCGCTGTAGGCCAGGACCGACAGCGACGGAACGCTGTGGCGGACCAGGCGGGCCAGCGCGGCGCGCACCGGGCCCGGTACCAGCACTACTGCCGGCTCGTTTCGCGCTTCCTGCTTGCTGACACATTCGGCCAGGCTCTGGTGCAGTCGCTCTGCGAGTCCGGGTTCCAGCGCGGCGCCGTTGCCCTGCGTGGACTCCTGCAAGACACGTTCCAATTGCGGGTTGAGGGTGAACACCGGCAGCTCCGCCGACATTCCGGCGATCTCCTGCACGATGAAGCGGCCCAGCGCGGTGCGCACGGCCGCGGTCAGCGTGGCCGGGTCCTGGCTGATGGGGGCATGCTCGACCAGGGCTTCGGCGATCTTGCGCAGCTGGCGGATCGGAATGCGCTCGACCAGCAGGTTCTGCAGCACGCGCACCACCGCCGACAGCGGCAGCGCCTTGGGCGTCAGATCTTCGACGAGCTTGGGCGCGCTCTTGCCGAGGTTGGCCAGCAGGTGCTGCACTTCCTCGTGGCCCAGCAGTTCCGGCGCGTGTTCGCGGATCAGGTGGGACAGGTGCGTGGCGACCACGGTGGCCGGGTCGACCACGGTGTAGCCCATGGTCTCGGCCTGGGCGCGCTGGTGCGGCTGGATCCAGGTGGCATCCAGGCCGAACGCGGGGTCCTTGCCGGCGATGCCTTCCAGCGGGCCCAGCGCACTGCCGGGGTCCAGCGCCAGTTCGCGGTCGGGGTGGATGTCGGCAGTGGCCACCGGCACGCCATGCACCAGCACCCGGTAGCCGTTGGCTGGCAGTTCCAGGTTGTCGCGGATATGCACGGAGGGGATCAGGAAGCCCACGTCCTGGGTCAGCTTGCGGCGCACGCCCTTGATGCGCGCCATCAGCTCGCCGCCCTGGTTGGCGTCCACCAGCGGAATCAGCCGGTAGCCCACTTCCAGGCCCAGCGGATCGACCGGGCGCAGCTCGTCCCAGCTCAATTCGGCCGTGGGCGCGGGGCTGGGCTGGCGACCCAGGGCGGCCAGCGCGGCGGCATCGCCGGACCCGGCGGCATCGTTGGTGGCCGGTGCCTGGCTCTTGCGGTACAGCTTCCAGGCGATGAAGCCGAGGATGGCGGCCAGCGTCAGGAAAGCGACGTTGGGCATGCCGGGGACCAGGCCGACCAGGCCGAGGATGCCGGCGGTGATGGCCAGTGCGCGGTACTGGCCGAACACCTGGCCGGTCATGGCCTGGGCCATGTCCTGCGAGCGCGAGGCGCGGGTGACCAGCATTGCCACGGCGCTGGAGATCAGCAGGGCCGGCAGCTGCGCCACCAGGCCGTCACCGATGGACAGCAGGGTGTAGGTGGCGGCGGCATCGCCGAACGGCATGCCATGCTGCAGCACGCCCACGGCCAGGCCGCCCAGCATGTTGATGAACAGGATCAGGATGCCGGCGATGGCGTCGCCGCGGATGAACTTGCTGGCACCGTCCATCGCACCGTAGAAGTCGGCTTCCTCGCGGACCTCTTCACGGCGGGCCTTGGCTTCTTCACGCGTCAGCAAACCGGCGTTCAGATCGGCGTCGATGGCCATCTGCTTGCCGGGCATGGCGTCAAGGATGAAGCGCGCGGTCACTTCCGAGACACGCCCGGCGCCCTTGGTGATGACCACGAAGTTGATGATGGTCAGGATGGCGAAGACCACGATGCCCACGGCGTAGTTGCCGCCGATGACGAATTCACCGAAGGCGGCGATGACCTTGCCGGCCGCCTCGTGGCCGTTCTGGCCGTGCAGCAGGATGACGCGGGTGGAGGCCACGTTCAGCGCCAGCCGCAGCATGGTGGTGACCAGCAGCACGATCGGGAAGATGGTGAAGTCCAGCGGGCGCTTCACGTAGACCACCGCCAGCAGCACCATCAGCGAGATGGCGATGTTGAAGGTGAACAGTGCATCGAGCACCGGTGCGGCCAGCGGCACCACGACCATGGCCAGCAGGGCCAGCACGATCAGCGGCGCGCCAAGGCCCTGGCGGATCATCTCCAGGGCGCGGCGGGTGTTGAAGCTGGATGCCTGTGCGCTCACGGGCGGCCTCCCTTGCCGAATTCATCCACATCCACATGCGGGGCGGACGGCATCGGGCCGGTCCGCCAGCTGCGCAGCTGGTAGACGTAGGACAGCACCTGGGCGACGGCGGAATACAGTCTCACGGGAATTTCCTTTCCGAGTTGCCCCTCCCGATACAAGGCGCGTGCCAAAGGCGGGGCAGAGACAATGGCGACCTTGTTGCCGTCGGCCACTTCACGGATGCGCAGGGCGGTTTCATCCACGCCCAGGGCGACCACGGTGGGGGCGCCCATGCTGCCGCCCTCGTATTTCAGGGCCACCGCGTAGTGGGTGGGGTTGACCACCACCACGTCGGCGGTAGGCACCGCTTCCATCATCCGGCGGTTGGCCAGCTGCTGCTGCATGTGGCGGATGCGGCCCTTCACCTCGGGGCTGCCTTCGCTTTCCTTCATTTCCCGGCGCAGCTCTTCACGGGTCATCTTCAGCTTGCGCATCCAGTTCCAGCGCTGGTACGGGGCATCGATGGCGGCCAGCACCAGCATGGCCCCGGCCGCGGCCAGCAGCAGCTTCAGAGTGAAGCCCAGGCCGTGGCCGATGGCCGATTCCAGCGGCTGGTTCAGCAGGCCGCGCAGGCTGTCGAAGCTGGCGGCGAAGACCAGCAGGGCCGAGGCGCCGACGAAACCCATGCGCAGCAGTGACTTGGTGAGTTCGGCCAGGGCTTCGGCACCCCACATGCGCTTCAGCCCGGACAGCGGGTTGAGCCGGTTCGCGTCGGGGACCAGCGACTTGTTCGACCAGCGCAGGCCGCCCATCGCCACCGGCGCCAGGAAGCTGGCCAGCAGGCAGACCAGCAGCAGTGGCCAGCAGGCCATCATCAGGCGCAGGAACAGCATGCCGAAGTGGCCGAACAGCAGCTGCGGGTTCTGCCACAGGGCGGGTTCGGGGCTGAGCGCGGCACGCATCCAGGCACGGCCGCCGGCCCCCAGCGAGGCGGCGCTGGCCATGATGGCGATGATGCCGGCACCAAACACGGCCACGGTCGCCAGTTCCTTCGAGCGCGGGATGTTGCCCTGTTCGCGGGCTTCACGCAGGCGCTTTTCTGTTGGCTGTTCGGTTTTTTCGCCTGCGTCTTCGTTCTCGGACATCACGGGCACTGCGGCTGGGGTTGCCGGGGTGCGTGCAAGAAGTGTTCCGTGATGGCCGCCTGGCATGGCCGGGCGGCGGTGTCTGGCGCAATGGCGCTGCGCCAGACAATGCGCCGCATGTCAGCGCAGGCGCCTGTCTCCGGGGCGCCTGCTGGTATCGGACGCCGACCGGGCGGGTTCGGCCACTGCCTCCACCTCCTTCAGTGGCACTTCCCCCACGCCCAGGGCGCGCTCGACCTGCAGGTCGCTGCCTTGCGCGTTCAGTTGTGCCTTCAGGCGCGAGAAGTCACCGCACCAGATGGCTTCCACATCCCGGTCCCGGCTGCGGTCACGCTCGGTGTTCATGGCCACCGCGCGGACCTGCAGCCGACCGCTCGCGGCATTCCCGCCGAGTTCAACCCCATAGCCGGGACTGGCCGGACGACGCAGCACGACACGCCCGTGATCAGACCAGGCCGTTTCCATGCCTTCATGGACTTCGTAGCCAAGCTCGGCGAGGCCGGCAAGCAGGGCGGCGCGGCGCGATGAAGCGGCTTGCCGCTGGTGGTAGTGATCGATGGCTTCCTGGCAAGCGTCGGCCAAGGCAAGCAGGCGGGCCGCCGGGGTGCTGGCATCGGCGGCGGCGGCCTCCCGCAGCAGGTCGGCCTGGCTGTCCGCGTCCAGGGTGCTGAGTACGTGCGCCAGATCCTGCAGATGCGTCAGGTGGTCGCGCTGTTGGCGGGAGGTGTCGGCAGCGCTGCCAAGATCCAGTACCAGGCTGTCCAGCAGGAGGTTCCGCCGCTGCACGTCGGGCTCTGCCTCTGCCGCACGCAGTGCGTCCTGGAATGAACGGGCGGATACGGCTCCCTGAAGCAACTGCAGCTCGGCGATGTGCCGGTCAATGCGCTGCAGCCGTGGGTCACGTTCGGCTGGCGCCGCGTGCCAGGCGGTGCTGGATCCGGTGGCATCCTCACGCAGTGCCTCAGCGATGGCGCGCTGTGCCTGGCTGAGCTCCTCGCTCTGATCGCGGGAGGAGAGCGCGAGCGTGGCGCGTGCCAACACGCCCTCGGCATCCGCCTCGGGGCTGCCCTCAGCCAGCCGGTCCAGTGCCTGGGACAGGTCTGCATCCACCGCCACGCCACCGGCCTGCAGCGCTTTGAGGACGATGACGGCGTTCTGCTGCTGGCGCCGGGCGCGTTGGCGCTGCGCGATGCGTTGTTCGATCGCGTGTTCCTCGCGCTCAGCGAGGTCGGCGCGCAGCCAGGCCGTCTCGGCTTTCACCTGGTAGGCATAAAGTGCATTGTCACCTTTGGTGACGGCCGCACGCAGCGCGTCACGGCGTGCCAGTACGGCGGCGAGCTGCGCCTGTTCCAGGGCCTTCAGCCGCGGCGCACGCTCCTGCCAACGCAGCACCTCGCGTTCCAGGATGCGCAACATATCCTCCCGCAGGGCGCGGAGTTCGGCTTCGGACTGGAAACGTAACACCTTCGGACCGCTCATGCGGAGGCCTCCGGGGTAGGCGCATGCACCGGGTCACTGGTGTGGGTGGCCATTCCCATCGCCTGCTCGACCGCTTGGCGCAAGCGTGCGCGTTCGCCATCACCGTCGTGATACCAGCCCTGCGATGACACCCTGTGCAGTCTGGGAATGGCGCGTCCCAGCACCGTGGGTCGCCAGATCTCGCGGGCGCGGGCCCGCTGCAGCAGGCCATGGCTGGGTGCATCGCACTCGATGCCGATGGCGTACAGGCCCGTGCGTGGATCTTCGATGGCGAAATCCAGGCCAAAGGCATCGCCCTCGTTGGCCGGATTGGCAGCCCAGCCCAGCGAGCGCAGGTAGTCGCCGACGATGGCGACGAACCCGTCCTGCGCGCTTTGTGCCGCCCCGGAGACAATGCTGCGGTCGGTCTGCAACCGGTTGAGCAGGCTGCTGCTGGCCTCGAACTGGCCCGCACACAATGCACGCGCATACTCCAGGTAGCCCTGCAGATAGTCACGCGGGCTGGCGGGGGCACGCTGCGTGTTGAACATGTCCGATACATCGTTGATCGGCATCGAGGTGATCATGACGACTTTCTGCCGGGCACGGGTGACTGCCACGTTCAGTCGCCGCTCTCCGCCGGTCTGGCCGAGCACGCCGAAGTTTCGCCTGAACGTACCCTGCCCATTGCGGCCGAACGTGGTGGAGAACACGATCACATCGCGCTCGTCGCCCTGCACGTTCTCCACGTTCTTGATGAACACCGACATGTCCTCACCCTCCACGACGCGCTCCCGTTCCTGCTGCAGGGCAAGCCGGAAGGGCTCATCCTCGCTGGCCCGCAGCTCCAGCTGATCCTCGATCAGTTCGGCCTGCTTGCGGTTGAAGGTCACTACGCCCACTGAGGGGCGCTCTGCACGGGGTGCCTGCCACAGGTCCTCGAGGTAGGCCACCACACGTTCGGCCTCGAGCGCGTTGCTCTGGTTCTGATACAGGCCATCGACCTGGATCAGCTGCAACGGCTTGATCTGCTGGATGCGGGCCTGCGGATGGCGGACCGGTACGTTGAGACGGTTCCCATAGAAGGAGGCGTTGGAGAAGCTGATCAGTTCGCGGTACGCCGAGCGGTAGTGGATCTGCAGGGTGGTACTGGGCAACACCGTCCTCGCCAGTTGCAGCAGGTCGGGGCAATCCTTGATCTCGCGGCGGTTCCAGTCGTCCTCGAAGGCTTCGCGCTGTGCATCGTCGGCCTCGGCGTCCGGTTCATCGCCATCGAACATCTCGGCCTCATCGCTTTCCACGCGGCTGGAGAAGAAGGCGGTGGGCGGCATCTGCTTCTCGTCGCCGCTGACGACGGTGACCTTGCCCCGGAACAGGGTAGGGAGGGCGTACTCCACCGGCATCTGCGAGGCTTCGTCGTAGATCACGGTATCGAACATGCCCGCCTGCAGGGGCAGCACGCGACTGGCCACATCCGGGTTCATCAGCCAGACCGGGCGCAGGTGCATGAGGCCCAGTGCGCTTCCCAGTTCAATGAACTCGCGCAGGCGCCGTGACCGGCGTCCGGTCAGCCGGGTCACGTCCTCCCACTGCTTTCGGCTGCCCAGCAGGGACATGTCCATGTGGGCGCCAAGCATTTCACGGTTCAGGCGGCGCATCTGCTGGTCAGCCTCGGCCAGGCCGCTGATCTTTGCGCGTGCTTCGTCCTGGCTGAACTGGAGCTCGGGGAGCTCGTGCTCGATACGGTGCTTCCAGCCAAGGCGGGCCTCCCGGGCCAGCAGGCGGCGGACGGCGCCCTCCAGCTGGTCGGCCGGCAATGCATCCAGCTGTGCCTCACGCTGGCGGAGCTGTTCCAGCAACTGGCGGGCGGATTCATCGAGCTGGCCGGCGCGGCCGCGGAACCGCTGATAGGCCGCCAGGCTGGGCAGCGCGCCTTTCAGCCGGTCCAGTAGACGCTGGTTGTCCAGGTTATGCAGGACGTTGTGTCGAAGCTGCCCGGCCAGCGGGTCGTCGAGCCAGTCCTGGAGCGGCGCAAGCTGGTGCAGGCTGGCCTGGCGCGCGGCGTGTCTCAGCAGGGAGGCATCCAGGTCATCGAGCAGGTTCTGCAGTTGTGCCTTGTCAGCGGTCAGCATGGCGGTGTCGGCCTGCTGGGCGCGCGGGGATTGTGCAAGTGCGCGCGCCAGAGCCTGTACCTCCAGCAGCCCATCGATGTCCTGGTGCAGCTGCGGCAGCAGGTCGGCACCACCCTGTCCGGTGACGGCAGGCAGCCCCAGTGCCAGGCGGGCATCGTTGTACTGCTGGCGCAGCGGGGCCAGCTGCAGCTCCAGGCGCAGCGCGCCCAACAGGGCAGGCAGCGCTGCCTCGGACGCGATGCCGGCATGGTCACGCAGCAGGCGATCAAGACGGCTGCGCTGCACGAAGTGACGCGGATTCAGCCGCGCCCACCATGTCGTACGGGCCATGACGTCCGTGCAGTCCTGCTCGTGCCGGCGCAGTGTCGCTTCATCCAGATTGGCCAGCGCGCCCGAGAGGCCAGGCACCGCGCTGCCGTGAGCAGCCTGCCCGAGCTGCTGTTCAACCCGGCGAAGCTGAACGACAAGGCTGTCGCCGCTTACCGGTCCGCCGCCGGTGGCGCTGCGGAACAGTGGCAGCCATCGAGCCAGACGCTGGCGCTGTTCGTCCTGCAGCGCCAGTAAAGTGCTCACATGCTCGCCGATCCATGCCCGGTACGGCGCTGCGTCCTCGATCTCGAAGCTGGCAGGGTGTTCGGCCAATGCCTGCTGTCGCTGCTGCTCGGCCTGCATGAAGGCATTCAGGCTTTCGGCAAACGCGTCCAGCGTTGCGGTATCAGCGGCAAAGGGGCGCAGGTCTGCCAGGGGGCTGCCCTCGTAACGTGCCGGCAGCCACCAGCGCACCAGTGGCGCACACTGCTCCTCGAGCGCGGTCAGCTGGGCCATGTCGAGCATGCCCAGCCGCTGCCGCAATGCGGGAAACTCGAGGGGGGGCGTACCCGCTTCCAGTTCGATCAGCTCACCCAGAAGCTGGCGATAGCTGAGGTGACTGAGGGGGTCGACGCGATGCAGGCCGTGGTGGAAGCGATCCAGATCGCCTTCAAGCGCCTCGATACGGGCGGCGGTCCGCTCGCGCGCTGCGCGCCCGTTCGGGTTGCTGCTGTCCTCGGCGAACAAGCGTTCCAACTGCTCACGGATCGAGCGGATGACCGGCTCACGGTCGCGGTTGACGTCGTTGAGCATGACGACACGCTGGCCCAGGCCTTCTGCAACCAGGCGCTTGTGTACGACTTCAAGCGCGGCATGTTTCTGGCAGACGATGAGCAGGCTGCGACCGCGACCGATGGCATCGGCCACCATGTTGACGATGGTCTGGCTCTTGCCGGTGCCGGGCGGCCCCTCGATCAACAGGCCTGGACCCTGGCGTGCCTGCAGTACAGCGGCCTCCTGCGAGGGATCGCTGGCCACGGTGAAGTAGCGTTGCAGCTCCGCCGGCGCCGCCGCCACGGCGTCAACGGCCGCAGGCGGTGCGAGGCGCAGGGCCGTTTCCAGGCCGGTTCCGTTGGGCGGGAGAACCTTCAACTGCCGAAGATCCTCACCTATCGCCTGGCCCATGAAGGTGACATGGAACAGCACGGCGGCGCACTCCAGTTCATCGCCCAGCGGATCGACCACGACGTCCAGGCCCGGTAGTGCAGTCAGGGTGCGCGAGCGCACCCGGGCCAGCATGCCGAAGGCATCCATCACGTCTGAGGCACGCAGCGATGAACGGCCGAGCAGTTCATCGGCCGATGCCTGCCAGCGGCGGAACATCTCAGGACCCACGATGGCCTCGAGCGCTGGATTGATACGTACTTCCTCACGCTCGCCGTCGAAGGCGAGGTTGGCCTGGCCGCGCTTGGCCAGTTCCATTTCCAGCTCTACCGGCCACAGCAGCAGTGGAATGATGCGCGCACGTGCGTTGCTGCGCGGGTCGCGGCTGAGCAGGAAGGGGAAGCCCAGGTACAGGCCGTCGATGCCGGTGTCACGCTTGTACAGGGTGCTTTGCCGCAACAGCGCTCGCATCCGCTGTTCGACCGTCGGGCTGCGCTGGAGGGCTTCCGGGTCAACAGCAACAGCCCGTGCATTGCGCTGCATCAGGTGGTCGAGCAGCGCTGCGGCCGGGCGCCGCGAGCTGTCCAGCTCGCGGATGTCCACTCGCGCGGTGGTTTTGCCGATGCTCATCCGAACCAGTGGCCCACGCATTACGGCGGTCACCACCTTCTTCTCGAAGAAGTCCAGGATCTGGGCGACGTACTGCTGCCGCTGCGGCTGCTGCCAGCGGCTGCCAGGAACGGCCAGCACCACCAGCGCGCGGGCCAACGGCATGCGACGTTCGAGACGGAACTGCTCGGCCCAGCTGTCGATGACCGGCATGCCGCATCGCGCGAAACCCAGGATGCGTTCGTCCACCGCACGGTACAACTCGATGCGTGGGTGCTGCAGCAGCAGCGTGGCGGCTGCGGCATCCCATTCGGCAATACCGGCTTTGGCAGCCTGGACCGTGGCGTCGGCAACGATGGCATCGACCGAGCGGAACTGCCCGATCGCCGCACTGAGCAGTACGATCAGGTCTTCTTCGGTGACCATTCTGCGTTCGGCAAGGGTCGCCAGCCCCGGGTGGTCCGTGTCAGGCAGAAGCTTCTGGCGCTCCTGCCACTGGCTGGCCAGGCGCGCCCGCGAGGTGGACAGCAGATAGACACGCAGCACTTCTTCGATGAGGTCGATCTGCTGGTGCAGCGCGCGCTGCCGCACGTTCTGCGCACGCAGCTTCAGCCTTGACAGCCAGGCATCGGTCTGCAGTTGTTCGAGCAGGTCCGGTACCGAGCCGCTGATCAGGCGGTAGCCCTCCACAGGGTGCTCGAGCAGCCAGCCAGGCGTGACGATGCTGCCACGGTGAATCAGGGGCATTTCCGGATTGAGGATCTTCAACGCCAGCATCAGCCGGAAATCCTCTTCCACGCCCTCATGCTGGACGACCTGGCGTAGTGCGGACACGGTGGAGGGAGGAAGTCCAGCTTGGCCCGCCCAGGTGACAATGACGCCACGCAACAGGCTGTCGCGTGCCTCGTCCCAGTGCTCAGCCTGTGCGGCCTCCAGGGCAAAGGACGCAGGACGCCGGAACCGTCGTTCTCCGAGCCGCAGGCCTGCACCGTCGCCCTCATCACGTTCCTGCGTGGCAGATGGCGGAGCGGCCACCGCAATGCCGGCCAGCCAGTCCGATACCTCCGGCCACTGCCAGCGCTGGTGGCGGTCACGCACCAGCAGGCCACGAAGCAGCAGGTCCAGGTCCGGATCAATGCCCGGCGGGATCGGTACGCCATTGGCCAACACGTGAATCAGGTAGGCGTTGGCGTGGGTGCCTTCGAAGCAGCGGCCCTGTGTCAGCTGCTCCAGCAGGATCATGCCCAGGCTCCACCAGTCCGAAGCCGCGGCGACGCCGCCGGCGATCGCTTCTGGCGCCATGTAGCGGCTGGTCTCGAGCGGCGACACGATGTCCAGGTCGAACTCTGACAGGCGCGCCGAGCCAAAGCCACTGATGACCATATCCAGAGGGGCACGCGAGCGCACCAGCAGGCTGGCCGGGCGCAGGTCACGGTGGCGCAGGCCTGCTTCGTTGAAGGCGTGAAGGGCCTGGCCGAGCTCGCGGACCACGTGGCGTACGGCATCACGATCGGCAATGACACTGCCGAGGTCGGCCAGGCTGCCGCCGGCAAGCATTTCCACAACCTCGTAAGCGCGATCATCCCACCGGCCGGTGGCGATGATGTCCGGCACATGTTCACGAGGCAGGCGTCGAATGACATCGTAGACTGCGGGGTCCGGCTCGGCGCCGGCGCGATACAGGGTGAGCACCGCCACCTGGCCGCTCTGCGCGTGCTCGGCCTGGTAGCGCTCGCGGATGCCATCGGTGCTGCTGATCTGGCGCACCAGCCGCCACTGGTCGATCACCGTTTCGCCGAAGGCCCCATTGCTATCGGAATCTGCTTCGGTGGCGACTTCGGCAGCCGGCGGTATCGCCGCCGGGCTGGTCGCTGCCGGTTCGGCGCCGCACTGCAGGCACATCAGGTCGCCGGGCTCCAGCGGGTGGCCGTTGGTGCAGAGGGCATCCACGCCCGTGTCGTGGGGTGCCTGCGAGGCGTCATCCTGGGTCCGCACGATGCTGGGGCGCCAACCGTCAGCATGGATGGGCTCGCCTGCCAGGTCCCAGCCGCAGGGGTGCGAGCCGATGTCACCTTCGCAGAACAGTTCATGCAGACCGCGTTCGGTATGGCAGTTGGGGCAGAATCGGATCATGCAGTTACTCCACGCCTTCGCCGCGGGGGGCGTGCGCGCTGGTCTGTAGGTGATGACCTTGCGCGCGCAGCATTTCGCGCAGGCGCAGCAGGTCGTTGTGTCGGGGGATACCGGCCATCCACAGGCTGCCGTCTTCGTCAAACATGATGTCCAGCACCTTGTCGGACGGGGCATGCGGGCGGTCGAGCCCTGCCAGCCGGTCGCGGCCGAGGCCGGTGAGCAGGCTCAGTCGCTGGTTGTCACTTCCGCGCAGCGCCCGGGTCTGCCCGGCAGTCGCCAGGTAGGGATCGCTCATCAGGCCGTCGATCAGGCCTTCGGCGCGGCGCAACGGGGCCTGCAATGCCTCCAGCGCATGGCCGCTGTAGACAAGGATGTCCCCTGGGCCGCGCGACCGCAGGCCTCGCAACAGGGCCAGAAGTGCATCCAGCTGGTCAAAGGGCTCGCCCCCGGAAATCGTTGCCCCGTCAGCCTGCCGCCACCAGGGGGCAAGCTGTTCAAGCAGCACGTCAACGGCGATGCGACGATGGCCAGGCCCCCAGGTATCGGCGGAGATGCAGCCGGGGCAGCGGATGCTGCAGCCTTGGAACCAGATGCCAAGCCTGCGGCCAGGCCCCAGCGTGGTGACGGGGAAATGCACCCGCGACAGACTGACCTGCATGCTCAGGCCCGTTCTATCGCCAGTCCGCCAGGTTGCACGGCGGTGATGATGAAGTGCTCGCCGGGCTGCGCATCCTGATCGAACAGGCTGCGTGCCAGCGGATTGAGCAGGCGCGCTTCAAGCTGGTTGCGGATGCCCCGGCCGCCGTTGGAAAGGTCCTGCAGGCATTGTGCCTGCAACGTGTGGCGCGCCTCAGCGGCCAGGGTCACCGTCAACTGCTGGGCGTGCAGGTCCTGCAGGGTGGCGTCCACCATCTGCTCGAAAATCTGCACGGCGACGTCATCGCGGATGAAGTCGAAAACAATGATGTTCTCACCGATGCGGTTCAGGATCTCGGGCCGGTTCAACACCAGCTTGAAGTGGCGGTCTATTTCGGCATGGACTTTTTCCTGCACCTGTTCAAATGCTTCGCCAGGCAGCACGTTGGCCACGCGCTCGCCGTGTTCGCCCTGGCGGTAGATGCCAAGGTTGGAGGTGAACACGATCAGCGCCTCGGAAAAGTACACCCGATCACCGCGGCCGGAGGTGAGCACGCCGTCATCGAGTATCTGCAGGAATTTGTCGAGAATGCGCGGGTGAGCCTTCTCGATTTCGTCAAACAGTACGACGCTGAAGGGTTTCTCGCGGATCGCGTTGGTCAGTTCGCCGCCGACGTCGTAGCCCACATAGCCGGGCGGGGCACCTGTCAGCCGCTGGTCGGCATGCTCGGCACTGAACTCGGACATGTCGAAGCGGATGTAGGCCCCTTCATCCCCGAACAGCAGGCTGGTGACGGTTTTCGCCAGCTCGGTCTTGCCGACACCGGTCGGACCCGCCAGGAAGGCCACGCCGCGGGGCCGGTTGCCTTTTCGCCGAACGCCGACACCGGTCATCGCGCGCTTGACGATGTCCAGCATATGGGTGACTGCGTGGTCCTGGCCCTTCACCCGCTGTTGTACATAGCCCTGCGCTGCACGGATGCGCGGGCGGTCGATGCGAAGCCAAGGGTCTTCCGTGACGCCGATCTTGTATCGGCGCACGGCGTCGCTGATCTGCTCCACACCGACGCCTTCCACGCGGGCCAACTGCGCGATCGCCGTCAGGTCCAGCAGCAGCAGCCCTTCGGTTTCCGTGACAAACGCATCGACGGATTTCTCAAGCACTTCTGGCGCCGCAGTGGCAGCACCCTGCAGGCCCTTCAGCAGCGCAGGCGCCAGCGCACGGCGGTTGCGCTGGTCGGGCTTGCTGACGGGGACCGGGTGCAGCCGCGGGTTGCCCACCACCAGCCAGTCAGGCAAATCGCCTTCCTTTTCGACCACCCACAGCACGCTGTTGAAGAAAGGCCTGCGTGCGGCGGTGGCGGGACGGCTGCGCGCCTGGTGTGCGAGCACCAACGCGTGGGTGAACAACTGATGCTCGGCCGCACTGAGGCTGTCGCTGCGGACAGTCAGGCGTGAGGCAAAGTCCACAATCAGCGCGATCGGATCGCCGCCGCGGTTGACCAGGCGCTGCAGGGTGGCTGAGAGCAGGTCGATACCCGCCGGGGCGGCGCCGTTGGCCGGGGTCAGGCCGAGGTCGCGCAGCAGCGTGTCGTCATCGGCCGGCTCGGACCCCGGACGGCCCAGCACCCGGAAGCCGGAAAGCGGATCCCAACTGAGGACCTGGCTGAAGCCCTCGTCGATCAGGGTCGTGCACAGATGCTGGTTGAAGCTCTGTGCAGTTACCAGGCCTGGCTGCAACTCGGCAGCCTGCAGGTCGCGCACGTTGCCGAAGAGCACAAACTGGCTCTTGAGAGGGAGGAAGCGGACCACGTCACGGACCCATCGCGGCCTCTCGAACTGACTCTTCCCTGACATTCTGCTTCCCGGATCGCCGTTGTTCCTGTGAAGCGTATTGCGCGCGTCAGGCAATTGCCAGCCGGAACAGGGCGGCAATTGCCGGGATGGGTCAACACCTGCCCGGCGTCAGGCCGGGCCGGGTGGGGGCGGGCTCGGTGCCAGCTCGATGCGCGGCCGCGGCAGGTCGTGCAGCTGCATGAAGCGCGCCGCATCCACCGGCCGGCCCAGCAGGAAGCCCTGCAGGTAGTCGCAGCCCAGCCGCTCCAGGTAGGCACGCTGGGCAGCGGTTTCCACCCCTTCGGCCACGATGTCCATGTCCAGCGCGTGGCCCAGCGCCACGATGGCCGACACGATCACCACGTCCTCGGCGCTGTGTTCCAGGTCGCGCACGAAAGCGTGGTCGATCTTGATCTCGGTGGCCGGCAGCCGCTTCAGGTACAGCAGGCTTGAATAACCGGTGCCGAAATCATCGATGGAGATGCCCACGCCCAGTGCCGACAGCGCCTGCAGCAGGCGCAGGCTGGTATCGGTATCGCGCATCACCGCGCTTTCGGTGATCTCCAGCACCAGCTGGCGCGGCGTGATGCGATGGCGCTCGAGCACTTCGGTAACATCTTGCAGCAGGTGCGGCGAGCCGAACTGCACCGGCGACAGGTTGACCGACATCGACCAGCCGTCGTGGCCGGCGTCGTGCCAGCGGCGCAGCTGCGCGCAGGCCTGGTCCAGTGCCCAGCGTCCGATCTCGTTGATGGCGCCGCTGCGCTCGGCCAGGCGGATGAAGCGGTCCGGCGGGATGAGGCCGTGCTCCGGATGGCGCCAGCGGATCAGCGCTTCGGCGCCGGCCACCCTCTGCGTGGCCACCTGGATCTTCGGCTGGTAGTGCAGGAACAGCTGGTCGCTGCTGATCGCCCGGCGCAGGTCGGCCAGCAGGCGGAACTGCTGCTCGGCGCTGTCGTTCATCCAATCGGCAAACATCACGAAGGCGTTGCGGCCCGATTCCTTGGCCTGGTACATCGCCGCATCGGCAAAGGCCATCAGCTGCCGCTCGCTGGCGGCATGGTCGGGGCAGATCGCCACGCCGATGCTGGCGGTCACCTGCAGCTCGCTGTCGGGCAGGAGCGGGGCGCTGCCCACCGCCTGCAGGATGCGCCGGGCCAGGGTGGGCAGGTCCTCGTCGTGCTCGATGCGGACCACCAGCACGAATTCATCGCCGCCCAGCCGGGCCAGCAGGTCGTTGGGCCGCAGCAGCTGGCGGGTGCGTTCGGCCACGGCCACCAGCAGCGCATCGCCGGCCTGGTGGCCATAGGCATCGTTGACCTGCTTGAAGCCATCGAGGTCCATGAACATCACCGCGAACCGGCTGCCGCCCTGTTCGGCCTCGGCCAGCGCCTGCACGATGCCCCGCTGCAGCAGCAGCCGGTTCGGCAGGCGGGTGAGCGGATCATGCAGTGCGGCCTGGGTCAGTTCCTGCTGGGCATCGGTCAGCGAGGTGCTCAGCATCGAATTGCGCAGGCGCAGCAGTTGTGCCTCCACCCGCTGGTCCATCCAGGACACCACCAGCACCACGGCGAGGATGGCCACGGTAAGCACCACCACCAGCATCGCCAGCCAGGTGTTCTGCAGGCCATCGCCCACCGCCGCGCCGCAGACGCTGCCTTCGGGGAAGCGGGCGGCGGCCATGCCGGTGTAGTGCATGCCGACGATGGCCAGGCCGAGCAGGCCGGCGGCCGCCAGCCGGTCGACGCTGCGGGTGTGCTGCGCGCGCAGGCGGAAGGCCACGTACAGCGCCACCCACGAGGCAGCCACGGCCACCAGCAGCGACAGTGCCAGCCAGGCCGGGTCGTAGTCGATGCCCGGGTTCATGCGCAGGGCGGCCATGCCGACGTAATGCATGCCGGCGATGCCGATGCCCATCAGTATCGCGCCACCGGCCAGGCGCGGATGTGGCAGCGTGCGCAGCGACACCAGCCACAGCGCGAACACCGAGGCGGCGATGGACATGCCCAGAGAAAGCAGGGTGATCGGCAGGTCGTAGCCCAGCGGAATGGGCAGGTCGAAGGCGAGCATGCCGATGAAATGCATGGACCAGATGCCCAGGCCCATGGCGAAACCACCCCCCAGCCGCCACCACCAGGTAGCGCCTTTGCCGGGCGCGGTGACCGTGCGGCCGGCCATGGCCAGCGCGGTGTATGACGCCATCACGGCGACCAGCAGCGACACCGCTACCAGCCACGGGTTGTACGTGCCTACCAGCATTCGTCTTTCTCCCGGACCTTCCTGTCGACGGAAAAACTACGTTGGGGCATGGATGAGGCAGGCAGTCCGCGCGGACTGCCGGATGCAGCGCCCCCCGGTCGCCGCCTATTCACTCTACCGCGAACCAGTGGGGACGGGTAGAGCCGAGCCTACGCTCGGCTCTACAAATGCGGGTCATTGTGTGACGGCGCCCGCCGCTTCGAAGGCTGCATCGAACAGGCGCTGCACCGGCGGACCCATTTCACCCACCAGCAGGGCCAGCAGGAACAGGCCCAGCAGCAGCGACACCGGCAGGCCCAGCTGGATCGGATTCATCGCAGGCGCGGCGCGTGCGAGCACGCCAAACGCCAGGTTCACCGCCAGCATCGCCACCGTCAGCGGGATGGCCAGGGTGAGGGCGCCGCGCAGCGCGTTCAGGAGCAGGGTCGGGGCGATGGTGAAGAAGGCGTTCGGATCGGGCAGGGGCGCGCCGATGGGCAGCGCGCGATAGCTGTCCACCACCAGCGAAATCAGCGCCAGATGGCCATTGGCGGTGAAGAACAGCAAGCCGAACAGCAGGTAGAACCACTGGCCGATGACGCCCGAGGTGCCGCCGCGCAGGGGGTCGCTCATCTGCGCGAAGGCCAGGCCGGTGCCCTGCGCGACCAGTTCGCCGGCCAGCGCACCGGCCTCGAAGATCAATCGCAGCATGAAGCCGATGGACACGCCGATGGCCAGCTCGCGGGCGATGGTCAGCACCGTGGCGGCGTCGAAGCCGGTCCAGTCTGGTACCGGGGGCAGCAGCGGCGCCAGAGCGATGGACAGGGTGCCGGCCAGGATCACCCGCACGCGTCCGGGCACCGCGCGGGTGCCGATCATGGGCATGGCCATGGCCACGGCACCGATGCGCAGCATCGTCCACAGCACCGTGGCGATCATGCCGAAGGCCTGCAGGCCGTCGGAAGCCATCTGGGTGGCGGCATCCATCAGCGCGCAGGCCCTAGCCGATCAGGTGTGGAATGCGCTGGAACAGCAGCGTGGTGAATTCGACCAGGTGGCCGATCAGCAGGCTGCCCAGCGCGAACAGCACCGCCGTCAGCGCGGCGGCCTTGGCGACGAAGGCGATGGTCGGTTCGTTCAACTGGGTCGCGGCCTGGACCACGCCCACCACCACGCCCACCACCAGCACGGTGAGCAGCAGCGGGCCGGCCACCCACAACACGGTGATCAGGCCGCCACGCAGTTCGGTCAGGGCAAGTTCGGGAGACATCGTTGTTCCATCGGTAGCGCCGGGCCATGCCCGGCGGCGCGTGTTCGATTCACGCGGGATTGATTCACGCCGGATTGAAGCTGGCCGCCAGCGTTCCTACGGTCAGCACCCAGCCATCGACCAGTACGAACAGCAGGATCTTGAACGGGGCCGAGACCAGCATCGGCGACAGCATCATCATGCCCATCGACATCAGCACGCTGGCCACGACCAGGTCGATGATCACGAACGGGATGAAGATCAGGAAGCCGATCTCGAAGGCGGTCTTCAGTTCACTGGTGACGAACGAGGCAACCAGCACCGGGAACGGGATCGCGTCGGGGCTGGCGTAGGTGCCGTGCCCGGCGATGCCGGCGAAGGTCATCAGGTCGGTCTCGCGGATCTGCGCCAGCATGAAGCCGCGCAGCGGCTGGGTGGTCATGGTCCAGGCGGTCTGGAAGTCGATCTCGCCGTTGAGGTAGGGCGCCATGCCCGTGCTCCACGCCTTGTCCCAGGTGGGCATCATGATCATCGCGGTCAGGAACAGGGCCAGGCCCATCAGCACCTGGTTGGACGGCGTCTGCCCCGTACCCAGCGCCTGCCGCAGCAGGCCCAGCACGATGATGATGCGGGTGAACGAGGTCAGCACCAGCAGCATCGACGGGATCAGGGTGATCGCCGTCATCAGCAGCAGGGTCTGCAACGGCAGGCTGACCGGCGCACCGCCGATCTTGCCGACGTTGACGTCGGGCAGTGCAACCGGCGCGCCGGGCGCTGCAAACGCGAGCGCAGGCAGCAGGCACAGGGCGATCAACAGCAGCCACGACAGCGCGGTGGCAGGGCGGGTACGGGCGACACGCATGTCAGGGATCCTTGCGCAGCCGCTGTTGCAGCAGCTGGGCGAAATTCGGCAGGTTCTTCAGGTCCGGCACGCGCACCGGGGTCGGTGGCGGCAGCGGCTCGGAAAGGGTGTGCAGGGCGTTGATGCTGCCGGCGGTGACGCCCAGCAGCAGCTGCTGGCCATTGACCTCCACCACCACCACGCGTTCCTTGGCGCCCACGGTCAGTGTGGCCACCAGCTTCATGCCTTCCGGCGGGCGGAAGCCGCTGCCCGGCATGCGCTTGAGCAGCCAGCCGAGGCCGACCACCAGCGCCAGCACGGCCAGCAGCGCCAGCACCGCGCCGAACAGGCTCGGTGCGCCGGCGGCATGCTGGCCGATCTGCGGGGTGGTCTTCGCAGCGGCCTGGGCAGTGGCGAGCAGCAGGCTCAACGCAGTCTCCGGATCCGCTCGCTCGGGCTGACCACGTCGGTCAGGCGCACGCCGAAGCGGTCGTTGATCACCACCACTTCGCCATGGGCGATCAGGGTGCCGTTGACGAATACATCCAGCGATTCACCGGCACCGCGTTCCAGTTCCACCACCGAGCCCTGGTTGAGCTGCAGCAGGTTGCGGATCGGCAGGCGGGCGCGGCCGACTTCCAGCGACAGGGTCACCGGCACGTCGAGGATCACGTCAAGGTTCAGGTCCGGACCGATCGACTCGTCGGCCTGCAGGCTGCTGAACTGGGCCGGGGTCGGTTCGAGGGCGTCGATATCGTTCATTGCGGGTCTTCCTGGATGACGGGTACGCGCGGGCGGGTGCCCGGCGGATGGGTAGCGGTGATCTTCACGGCGTTCATGCCGTTGGCGATGCCGAATTCGCCGGTGAACACGGGGATGTTCTCCACGCACAGCGGCACCTGCGGGTTCAGCTCGATCGGCAGGATGTCGCCCACCTTCAGCCGGGTCAGGTCGCGCAGGGTCATGCGCTTGCTGGCCAGCACGCTGGACAGGGTCACTTCGGCGATGTTGAGCTGCTCGCGCAGCATCACGCCCCAGCTGGCGTCGCGGTCGTTGCGGTCGCTCTGGATGCCGGCGTCGAGCAGTTCGCGGATCGGCTCGAGCATCGAGTACGGCAGGGTGACGTGGATGTCGCCGCCACCGCCATCGAGTTCGACGTGCAGGCGGCACACCACCACGTACTCGCGCGGCGTCACGATGTTGGCGAAGTGCGGGTTGATTTCCGAATTGATGTATTCGAAATCCACCTCCATCACCGGCGCCCACGCCTCGCGCAGGTCGGCGAAGGTCTGCTTCAGAAGCAGCTGGATCACCCGCATTTCGGTGGCGGTGAATTCGCGGCCTTCGATGCGGGTGGGGTAGCGCCCGTCACCGCCGAAGAAGTTGTCGACGATGGCGAACACCAGGGTCGGCTCGAACACGATCAGGCCGGTGCCACGCAGCGGCTTGAAGCGGATCAGGTTCAGGTTGGTCGGCACATACAGCGAGTGCATGTAGTCGTTGAACTTGATCAGCTCGATGCCGCGCACCGAGAGTTCGGCCGAGCGGCGGATCAGGTTGAACAGGCCGATCCGCCACAGGCGCGCGAAACGCTCGTGGACCATTTCCAGGGTCGGCATGCGACCGCGGATGATGCGGTCCTGGCTGGCGAAATCGTACGAACGGGCTTCGCCACTGGGCGCCTCCGGCTCGGTTTCGACCGCGCCACTGTCCACGCCATGGAGCAGGGCATCGATCTCATCCTGGGACAGCAGGTCATTCATCGGGGGCAGCCCTTACTGGGTCACGAAGCTGGTGAACAGCAGATCGTCGGCACCGTTGTTGCCGGTCTCGGCCTTGAGCACCTTCTGCACTTCGGCCAGCGCATTGGCCTGCAGCTTCTGCTTGCCGGCGATATCGGCGATCTGGTCGGAGGTGACCTGCGAGAACAGCATCAGCAGGCGTGCGCGGATGGCCGGGGCGTGCGTCTTGATCGCTTCCAGCGCGGCCGGATCGCGGGTCATCAGCTGCACTTCCACCTGCAGGTAGCGCGGGCCGTCCATCGAGCCGTTGAGGTTGACCACGAAGGCCGGATCCAGCGCGAAGTACTGGGCCGGGGCCGGGGTCGCGCCCTTCTTCGGGGCTTCGGCGGTCTTGTCTTCGTGCTTGGACTGGGTGAAGAACCAGACGCTGCCGCCGGCGGCACCTGCGGCCAGCACGGCCACCAGGGCGGTGATCAACAGCGGACTACGCGGCTTGGCGGTCTTGTCCTTGTCGGCGGTCTTCTTGGTTTTGTCAGCGGCTGCGGCCACGAGGTGAAGCTCCTGAGGGTTGCTTCACCGGGATATGCAAGGGGCGTGCCGCAACGCGACGGGCAGGGGGCGACGGAATTCCGTCGGCACGCCGGGGCAGGCCCGGCGCTGTCGTCAGGCGTAGGCGTCCAGCAGGCCGCGCTGGCGGATCAGCTGTGCAGCCGACATCGTGGCCTCGCCCCGCGACGGTTCTCCGTCGCCGCCGCCCAGGCCCGTGCCGCCGCCCGGCGACGACGACGGACTGCCGTCGCCACTGTTCTGGTGGCCGACGTCGGCATGGGCGAGCTGGAAGCCCTGTTCGCCCAGCAGTTCGCGCAGGCGTGGCAGGCTGCTTTCCAGGGCCTGGCGCACGTCCACGTGCGGGCTGCTGAAACTGGCGTGGACCTTGTCGCCGTTCATCTGCAGGCGGACGTCCACCGGGCCCAGGTCCTCCGGGTTCAGGCGGATATGGGCGTGGCCGATCTTCTGGTCCGCCAGCCAGCCGAGGCGCGCGCCGATGGCCTGGTCGAAGCCGTCGTCACCCAGGGTCGGGGTCGGCGTCGGTTCGCCGTTGAACGCTGCAGTGCTGGCCAGCGCTGCTTTCAGGTCCTGCAGGGCGGCAGGCAGCGGGGCCTGCAGCGGGGCGGGCGGCGTGCGATCGCCGATCAGCAGGCTGTCGGCGTCGTCAGCAGCGTCCAGCGCCTGCTGGCCCAGGATCATGTCCGGCAGTTGCTGGGTGGTGATCTCGCCGTCGATGTCCGCCGTTGCAGCGGTCACTGCTGAGGATGCGGGCGCGCCGGCCGCCAACGGTGCAGCAGCCGGCAGCGTCGGGGCGGCTGCGGGCAGGCCTGCATCAACGCCATTGGCGCTGGCCGCGGGCGTGGGGGCAGCCCCGTCGGTGGGCACCGGAACTGCCAGCACCAGACCGGCCAGGCCGAGCGGCGGCCACGGCGCATCGTCGCCCTCGCTCGCCGTGTCCTTGTCGTCCGCAGCGGGTGACGTGGGGGGCGAGGAGGCCGACGCCGCTTCAGTCGGCGTGGCGTCACTGTCGGTGGCGGTGCTGGACGGCTTGTCTGCGCTGCCGTCCGGGTTGGCAGGCGCGCCATGGGACGGCGCGCCCGCTTTGCCTGGCTGGGTCTTGTTGGCCGGCGGTGCCTTCGCGGCGGTTTCGGGCGAGCCCTGCAGCATCTGCCCGAATTCCTTTCCGCTGCCGGTGCTGCGCGCGCTGCTGGAAGCGGTGCTGGCGGTGCTGGCGGTGCTGCCGGTGCCGGTGCTGCTGGAAAGCGCGGAGGGCATCACGCGCGGTCTCCCTGGTCGCCGCCGTCCGGTTCCGCCGTCTGCGCCAGGCGCGCACGACGGGCACCGATGTCATCCATCTCGCGCTGGTCGCGGCGGTCGGTTACCACCTTTTCCTGGGCACGGTAGCTGGCGGCCAGCTGTTCCAGCACGGCCTTGTCACGGCTGGCCAGGATCAGGCGTGCGCGTTCGGCTTCCACCTTTTCGCGGTTGCCGTTCACCGTGGCCTGCTGCTGCTCCACGGCGCTGTCGAGGCGGTCGAGGAACGCGCGCCGGTTCAGCAGCTGCGCGGGACTGGTCGCGGCCATCTGCGCGTTCGCGTACTCCTCCGCATAACGGCGAAGCTCGTCCAGGCGCGACAGGTGGGTGTCGAGCACGCGCTGGCGCTCGGCCAGGTCGCGGGCCACGGCGTCTTCGTGTTCCTGGGCCCGCTTCAGCAGGGGATCGATGCGCTTGGACTGTTTCATGGTTCGGCTCTCTTAATCCACCAGGCGCTGCAGCGCCGCCTGGCTGTGCGGAAGATCGGCGGCCTTGGCCACGTCCTGGCCGAGGAACTCCACGATTTCCGGCCAGCGTTCCAGGGCTTCGTCGGTGGCGGCGTCGTTGCCGCGCTGGTAGGCACCGATCGCGATCAGGTCGCGGTTGGACGAGTAGGCCGAGACCAGGCGCTTCAGCTTGCGGATGCGCAGGCGCCACGGTTCGTCGGCGATTTCCGTGACCACGCGGCTGACCGACGATTCGACGTCGATGGCCGGGTACAGGCCGCTGTCAGCCACCCGCCGCGACAGCAGGATGTGGCCGTCGAGGATGGCGCGCGCCGCGTCGGCGATCGGATCCTGCGGGTCATCGCCTTCGGTCAGCACGGTATAGAAGGCGGTGATCGAGCCACGGCCCTTGGCACCATTACCGGCGCGTTCCACCAGCGCCGGCAGCTTGGCGAACACCGAGGGCGGGTAGCCGCGGGTAGTCGGCGGCTCGCCCACCGACAGGCCGATCTCGCGCTGGGCCTGGGCGAAACGGGTCAGCGAATCCATCAGCAGCAGCACGTTCAGGCCCTGGTCGCGGAACCACTCGGCGATGGCGGTGGCACGGTAGGCGCCGTGCAGGCGTGCCAGCGGCGGCCGGTCGGCCGGGCTGGCCACCACCACGGCGCGGCGCAGGCCTTCCTCGCCCAGCGTGGTTTCGACGAAATCGCGGACTTCGCGGCCACGTTCACCAATCAGGCCGACCACGATGACGTCGGCGGCGGTGTAGCGGGTCATCATGCCCAGCAGCGTCGACTTGCCGACGCCGGAACCTGCGAACAGGCCCACGCGCTGCCCGCGACCGATCGGCAGCAGGGCATTGATGGCGCGCACGCCCACGTCCAGCGGCTGGGTGATCGGCTCGCGCGCGAGCGGGTTGATCGAAACGCCGGCCATGCCGACGTGGCCTTCTGCGCGGATCGGGCCCTTGCCGTCCAGCGGCACGCCGTCGCTGTCGATCACGCGGCCCAGCAGGCCTTCGCCCACTTCCACGCCGCCACGGCGCGCCGAGGGTACGACGCGTGCGTTGGGCAGCAGGCCGTGCAGTTCGGCGCTGGGCATCAGGTAGGTGCGCTCGCCGGCAAAACCGACCACTTCGGCATCGACCCAGCCACCGTCGACTACTTCCACCTTGCAGCTGGCACCCAGCGGCGCCTCGCAGCCCACGGCTTCCAGGGTCAGGCCCACCGCGCGGCGCAGCACGCCCTCGCGGATCAGGCCGCGGCCATGCGCGGTATCCACGCGCAGGCCATCCAGGCGGCGGGCCAGGCGCAGGTTGCGGGCCACGGCCCAGTCGGCCGGCGGCGGGGGCAGGTTCGTTTCGGGGGTCATGGGGTGGCTCCGGTCTGGCGGATCACCGCGTCCAGCGCGCCGCGCAGGCGCGCTTCCAGCGTGCCGTCGATGCGCACTGCTTCGGCGTGCACGCGCAGGTCGCCACGGCTCAAGCTGGTATCGGGCACCAGGCGCTGGGTCGGCGTCAGGGTCATCAGCGGCGCAAGCGCGGCGATGTCATCCGGGTGCAGGCGCACTTCCACTTCACGCGTGCTGCCGCCCACCGCGTCCACCGCTTCGCCTACCAGCTGCACCAGCAGCGCCGGGTCCGCTTCGTAGGCGCGGCCGACCAGCGCACCGGCGATGCGCACCGCCAGTTCGCCCAGGGCGCCGACCACTTCGTTCTCCAGCCGCACCAGGGGCCGGCTGAAGTTGTCGAGGATGCCTTCCATCTGCGCGACCAGGCGGCGCACTTCGGCCTGGCCCTGGCCATAGCCCTCGGCGTGGCCGTGCTGGAAACCTTCCTTCTCGGCACTGTCCTGGATCGCCTGGATTTCCTCCAGGGTCGGCAGCTGCAGGACCGGTTCCGGCTCGTGCTCGGGGTCCGGCTCGGTGAGCTCGAAGATGTCCTCCTGCTCCAGCTGCGCTTGCGGCTGGGCCAGCAGGTCGGGGGCAAGCCAGCGCACGACGTTGCTCACAGCATGGCCTCCGCGCTGCCACCGATGGTGACGGTGCCCTCATCGGCCATGCGCTTGACGATGGCCAGGATCTCGCGCTGCGCGCCTTCCACGTCGGACAGGCGCACCGGGCCACGGGCTTCCATGTCTTCCAGCAGGATTTCAGCCGCACGCTGGGACATGTTGCGGGTGATCTTGTCGCGCACCTTGATGTCGGCGCCGCGCAGGGCCAGGCCCAGGCGCTCGCCGCTGACTTCGCGCAGCACCAGCTGCATCTCGCGGTCGTCCAGGTCCACCAGGTCGTCGAACACGAACATCAGGTCCTGGATGCGGCCACTGAGCGGCGCATCGATGCGCGCGATCTCGCCCAGGATCGCCTGGTCCTGGCCGCTTTCCATGAAGTTGAGGATGTTGGCCGCGCACTGCACGCCGCCGATGTTGGACGACTTCAGGTTCTGGTTGCCGGCAAACTGGCGCTCCATGATCTCGTTGAGTTCGTTCAGCGCGTTCGGCGGAATGCCGTCCAGGGTGGCGATGCGCAGCAGCACGTCGACGCGGGTGCGGTCGGGCAGCAGCTTCAGCGCATCGGCGGCTTGGTCGGTTTCCAGGTGGGCCATCACGATGGCGATGATCTGCGGGTGCTCGTTGCGCACCAGGTCGGCCACCGCACGCGGGTCCATCCACTTCAGCGCGTCCAGGCCGGTGGTGTTGCGGCCCAGCAGGATGCGGTCGATCAGGCCGCTGGCCTTCTCGCTGCCCAGCGCCTGGATCAGCATGTTGCGGATGTAGTCGTCCGAGCCCACGCCCAGCGAGGTCTTCGAGCCCAGTTCCTGGTTGAACTGGTCCATCACCCGGCCCACCTGGTCGCGGGTGATGTCGGTCATGGTCGCCATGGCGATGCCGATCTTCTGCACTTCCTTGGGTTCCATGTGGCGCAGCACTTCGGCCGCGTCCAGTTCACCCAGCGACAGCAGCAGCACGGCAGCGCGCTGCACGCCCGTCAGTTGTACGTCAGTCATTGGCCACCCAGCCCTTGACCACCTGGGCCACGCGCTTGGAGTCGGTCTTCACGGCTTCACGGGCCATCCGCAGTCGTTCCTCATAAGAATCCACCGGCAGGGCCAGTGGGTCCGCCCCGGCCAGGCTGACGCGGTCAGCGCCCAGCGCGGGCAACGGGGTGCCATCGTCATCCACCAGCTGTACGTCCGCGGTGTGCGGTTCCAGCTCGGTGTTCTCGTCCTTCTTGTTCTGCCCGGTGATGCCGCGCAGGGCAGGGCGCAGCACGCCGAACAGCAGGGCCAGCACCACCACCGCGCCCAGCAGCATGCGGCCGGCATCGAACACCCACGGCAGTTCCCACCAGGCCGGGCCTTCGACCGGGGTGGTGTCGCGCACGAACGGCGCGTTCATCACCGACACGGTGTCGCCACGTTCGGCGTTGAAGCCCACCGCCTGCTTCACCAGCGCTTCGACGCGGGTCAGCTCGGCAGCGGCCAGCGGCTGCGGGGTGACCTTGCCGTTGGCACCGGCACGCGGCACGTTGTCCACCAGGACCGCCACCGAGACGCGCTTGATGCGGCCGGCCGGCTGGCGGGTGTGCTGCAGGGTGCGGTCCAGCTCGTAGTTGCGGGTTGCGTTCTTGCTGCTTTCGGTCGGCGCCTGCGCGGTGGGCGGTGCGGCCTGCTGGCCCGGCGGGCTGTTGCTGGTCGCGCCCGGCACGCCCTGCGGGCCCGGGGTGCTGGTGGTGTTCTCGCTCATCTGCTCGCTGCGCAGCTTCTGCGGTTCACCGTTGTAGAGTTCGCGGGCTTCCTCGGTCACCGAGAAATCCATGTCCACGCTCACTTCCGGGTTGACGCGGCCGGGGCCGGTCATCGGTTCCAGCAGTTCGCGGATGCGCTGGTTGAACGAGGTTTCCTGGCGGCGCACCTGCTCGAACTGGGCGGCGTTGACGGCCGCTTCGCTGTTGGGGTCGCTGACGCTGAGCATGCGCCCGCTCTGGTCGACGATGGTCACCCGTTCCGGGGCCAGGTCGGGAATGCTGGCGGCCACCATGTGGACGATGGCGTCGACCTGGCTGCGTTCCAGCTGCTGGCCGCCGCGCAGTTCCAGGGTGACCGAGGCACTGGCCACGTCACGCTGGCGGGTGAAGGCGCTGGGCTTGGGAATGGCCAGGTGCACGCGCGAATCGCGCACCGGGCGCAGCGTGTTGATGGTGCGCGACAGCTCGGTTTCCAGCGCGTGCTGGTAGCGCGCGCTTTCGACGAACTGGCTGACGCCGAAGCCGGGATCACGTTCCATCAGCTCGAAGCCGAGCTTGCCGCTGTCGGTCAGGCCGGAGCCGGCCAGCTTCAGGCGGGCATCGTGCAGGTTCTTTTCCGGCACGGTGATGCCACCGGTGGCCGGGTCCAGCTCGAACGGAATCTGTGCCGCGCGCAGCAGGTCGGTCGCTTCTGCGGTGGCCTTCTGGTCCAGGCCGGTGTACAGCGGGACCATGCCGGGCTTCTGCGACCAGAAGAACACGAACAGGCCTGCCGCCACCGCCACCGCGATCATCGCCATCAGGCCCAGGCGGCGGGTGATCTGCAGACTCTGCAGGCGGTCGAACCACTGCCCGGCCTTTTCGGCGTTCAGGGTTTCCTTGGAGAGCGTCAGTGCCATGCGTCAATGTTCCTTACAGCGGCATGTTCATCACGTCCTGGTAAGCCTGGACGAGACGGTTGCGGACTTCCACGGTGGCGCGGAAGGCGATCTGGGACTGCTGCGAGGCGACCATCACCTTGGCCAGGTCGGCGCCGGGTTCGCCCAGTTCGAAGGCCTTGGCCAGGGCGCCGGACTTCTGCTGCGCGTCGTTGACGCCGGCGATGGCGCCGCGCAGGGTCTCGGTGAAGCTGGCGGGCTGGACCTGCGGTGCATCCAGCACCGTGCCCGGCAGGGCATTGCTACGCGGCGCTTCGGCCAGCGGATTGAGCGCCGCCGGCTGTCCCATCTGGGTCTGATAGGAGCGGATCTGGGAGAGGATCGAAGTGACGGAGTGGGACATCTGCAACGGTTCCAGAAACAGGGATGGGGGTGTTCGCTGGAGCAGTTGCAAGCGGCGTGCCGAAACCGGTTTTCGATTCAGTGAGGTGAGGGTGGGGGTGTTGGCAGGGCTGCGCTGTTGTTGGTGGGTGCCGACCGTTGGTCGGCAACAGCAGGAGCAACGGCAAGAGCTGGATATCCGTGGGTTGGCGGGGGGGGGGGGGGGGGGGGGGGGGGGGGGGGGGGGGG
>NZ_JACVTT010000004.1:0-86074 GCF_016624665.1 Stenotrophomonas sp. S39
ACGCCCAACCCCGGTCTTGCCGTGTGCGCAGGACAGCGCACACGAGCAAGCCGCGACCAAGCCCCCATGGACGTACTTGCAGCGTCCCCCGCCACCGGACCCACCCCGCCATCCCACGGAGAGCCAGCTTTTGACGTTGACGTTGACGTTGATCCGGCAGGTGCAGGGCGCAGCCCTGCAGACCCTCACCCCACCGGTTGCAACGGCACCTTCGCCAGCACCCGCGCCCACGGGAACAACGGCCCCGGATCCCGCTTGCGCGCCACCATCAGCGCCGCATCATCACTGGCCGGCACCTGTTCCAGGTCCAGCTGGTCGTGCCCGGCAATCCGCTGCAGCGAGGGGTAGCGCGCCACCAGCGCCAGCAGCAGCGCCTCCAGCGCCAGCAGCTGCGCCTCCGTGTACGGCTCGTCCATCGCCTGGTGGCGGCTGTCGAACCAGTGCGGGTAGCGGCCGGTGTTGACCAGCTCGATGCCCACCGTATCGGCGTTCATGCCGCGCACGTGGTGGGCGATGCGCTCCGGTGCCACGTACTGCACCACGCTGCCGTCGCGGTCGATGTAGAAGTGGCCGCTGTTGCCGGCGCCGCTGTCATACAGCACGCGCTCGCCGTATTCGCGGGCCATGGCCAGGTCGGGCAGCTCGGTGCAGTGGATCACCACCATCCGCAGGCTGTCGGCGTCACGCAGGGGCAGGCGGTCGTGGTAGGGCAGGGGCTGCAGCTGCAGGCCGGGCAGGAGCGGGGTGGGCATCCGGCGATGCTAGCATTGCAGGATGAACCTGCCTTCCCGATCGACGTTGAACCGCTCCCTGGGAGCGCATGCATGAGCCGCGGCCACTGCATCCTGTCCCACGGCTTCGAGAGCGGCCCGGAGGCCACCAAGGTCACCGCACTGGCCGAAGTCGCGCAGCGCCTGGGCTGGACCCATGAGCGCCCCGACTACACCGACCTGGACGCGATGAGCGAGATCAGCCGCGTCGGCGACGTGCGCACCCGCCTGCAGCGGCTGGTCGAGCGCGCTGCCGCTGCCGCCGCACAGGGGCCGGTGGTGCTCGCCGGGTCCAGCCTGGGGGCCTACATTTCCGGCATCGCCTCGCTGCAGGTACCGGTGGCCGGCCTGTTCCTGATGGTGCCGCCCACCACCATGGGCCCGATGCCGGCGCTGGATGCCGCTGCCGTGCCGACCACGGTGGTCCAGGCCTGGCATGACGAAGTGGTGCCTGCCGCCGGGGTCATCGCCTGGGCGCAGGCGCGCTCGGCACAGCTGCTGCTGGTGGACGACGGCCACCGCCTGGAACGCCACGTGGAGGCCTCCGCGCAGGCCTTCGAGCGCCTGCTGCGCCAGCTGTGAAGCCCGGGCGCACGGCGCGCCCGCCCGCTTTGACTACAATGGCAGCCCCGCCGCCCCCGGCGCGGGCCTGCCGGCCGTGACTACGGCCCTCCTTTCCGACTGGCCCGGCCCCCATGCCGCGCCCGACCACCTGCGAACCGATCCCGTGAAATTCTTCGTCTCCTGCGCCAAGGGCCTGGAATACCTGCTTGCCGATGAACTGTCGGCCCTGGGCCTTGGCAAGGCCACCGCTACCATCGCCGGCGTCAATGCCGACGGCGAGCTGGAGCAGGCACTGCGGATCGTGATGTGGTCGCGCCTGGCCAGCCGCGTGCTGTGGCCGATCGACGAGTTCGAGTGCCCGGACGAGCAGGCCCTGTACGACGGCGTGCGTGCCCTGCCGTGGCACGAGCACATCAAGCCGGAAATGACCCTGGCGGTGGACGCGCACGTGTCCGGCGACAAGATCACCCATGCCCGCTTCGCGGCGCAGCGGATCAAGGACGCCATCGTTGACCGCATGCGTGACGAAGGCCTGGAACGCCCCTCGGTCAACACCGACCTGCCGGACGTGCGCGTCAACCTGTCGCTGCGCAAGGGCCGTGCCTCGCTGTCGATCGACCTCGGCGGCGGCCCGCTGCACCGCCGTGGCTGGCGCGGTGCCGCCCACGAGGCGCCGCTGAAGGAAAACCTGGCCGCCGCGCTGCTGATGCGCGCGCAGTGGCCGCGCCTGCACGCCGCCGGTGGTGGCCTGCTGGACCCGATGTGCGGCAGCGGCACGCTGCTGATCGAAGGTGCGCTGATGGCCGCCGACGTCGCCCCGGGCCTGATGCGCCACGGCAGCCTGCCGCCGAGCCGCTGGCTGGGCTTCGACAAGGCCGCCTGGAAGGCGATCCAGAGCGAAGCACGTGATCGCGAAGCCGCTGGCCTTGCCGCGCTGAAGCCGGTCATCCACGGCAGCGACATCGACCCGACCGCGATCCAGGCCGCCCGCGAGAATGCCGAAGTGGCCGGCGTGGCCCACGCCATCCGCTTCACCCGCGCCGACGTGGCCGACCTGGCCGCGCCGGAACAGGAGATCGGTGCGGTGGTCTGCAACCCGCCGTACGACGAGCGCCTGGCCGCCGATCCGGCGCTGTACCGCGCGCTGGGCAATGCCCTGCAGAAGGCGGTGCCGCAGTGGCGCGCCAGCCTGCTGTGCGGCAATGATGAACTGGCCTTCGCCACCGGCCTGCGCGCGGGCAAGAAGTACCAGATGTTCAATGGTGCGCTGGAGTGCGCGCTGATCGTCTGCGACCCGATCGCCGTGCCGGGCCGCGACCCGGCGCAGCCGCGCGAGCTGAGCGAAGGCGCGCAGATGGTGGCCAACCGCCTGCGCAAGAACCTGAAGAAGTTCAAGAGCTGGCGCGCGCGCGAGGACATCACCTGCTTCCGCGCCTACGATGCCGACCTGCCGGAATATGCGGCGGCCATCGACGTCTATGAAGAAGACGGTGGCCAGCGCCGTACCTTCCTGCACGTGCAGGAATACGCCGCGCCGGCCGCGATTCCGGAGAACGATGTGCGCCGCCGCCGCAACGAACTGCTGGCGGCCGCGCGTGAAGTGTTCGGCGTGCCGCCGGAACAGGTCTCGATGAAGTCGCGCGAGCGTGGCAAGGGCGGCAGCAAGTACGGCCGCTTCGAACAGCGCGACGAGTTCATCGTGGTGCGCGAGAACAACGCGCTGCTGCAGGTGAACCTGTTCGATTACCTCGACACCGGCCTGTTCCTCGACCACCGCCCGCTGCGTCGGATGATGGCCGAGCAGGTGCGTGGCAAGCGCTTCCTCAACCTGTTCTGCTACACCGGCGTGGCCAGCGTGCAGGCGGCGGTGGCCGGTGCGGCCAGCACCACCAGCGTCGATCTGTCGGCCACCTACCTGCAGTGGTGCTACGACAACCTGGCGCTGAACGGGCAGGGCGGCAACCAGCATCTGCTGGTGCAGGCCGATGCGATGGCGTGGCTGGAAGGCGACCGCGGCCAGTACGACGTGATCTTCTGCGATCCGCCGACGTTCTCGAACTCGGCCCGCGCCGATGACTTCGACGTACAGCGCGAGCAGCTGAAGATGCTGCGTGCCGCCGTGGCGCGCCTGGCGCCGGGCGGCGTGCTCTACTTCTCCAACAACTTCCGCCGCTTCAAGCTGGAAGAGAACGCCATCGCCGAGTTCGCCCAGTGCCGCGAGATCACCGCACGCACCATCGGCCCGGACTTCGAGCGCAACGCGCGCATCCACCGTGCGTGGGAACTGAAGCGCCTGGGCTGACCGGTAGCGCCGGGCCATGCCCGGCGTGCGCGGCGCTGGTAGATCCACGCCATGCGTGGATGGCCCTACAGCACCAGCAACCGACCCGGGGCATGGGCCAACGGCCAATGCCCCTGTTCGTACAGCGCGATCACCGGTTCCCAGTGCGCCGGCAGGCCGAGGTGTACTTCCAGCAACCGCTGCCGCGCGGCGAACATCGCCGTATCGCGCGCAACCAGATGCAGGTCATGTGCACCGCAGCGCAGGGCCGGCAGATCGACGGCGGACAGCACGCGCATCAGGGTGCGGTTGAGTTCGCGGCGGGGTTCGGCCAGCTCGGCGGGGCGCGGCAATGCGCCATGGAACGGATCCGGGTCGCCCAGCACGCTGGGCATCCACTCGAAGTCGTCAGTTTCCATGGCCTGCAGCGCTTCGGCCAATGACCCAACGGACGCAACCCCCGCAGCCGCGGGCAGTGGCTCGCCCAGGCGGGAGAAGAAGCGGATTCCAGCGATCCGTTGCAGCAGCGCAGTTGATTCCATGCAGGGAATTGTAGGCCGGTAGCGCCGGGCCATGCCCGGCGTGGACCTACGCGGTGCATGGATGCGCGGTGCCTGGATGGGGTCAGAGCCCTTGCGCGGCGCGCAAGGGATCCGACCCCGGTAGCGCCGGGCCATGCCCATGGTAGATCCACGCCATGCGTGGATGGCGGCTACAGCAACGCCACGACCAGCCCGGCCAGCGGCAGCACAACCGCCAACGGTGCGATCCACGCCGGGCGGTACGGGTACAGGCCGAACGCCAGCGGCACCCCGGCCAGGGTCAGCGCACCCAGCCACAGCACCGGGCCCATTGCCCAGCCGTGGTCGACCACGCACAGCGCGAACGCGACCGTCAGCAGGGCCCAGCCCAGCACGCGCCACTGCGTGCGCCGTGCCGGCGTGGCCGCCGCCTTGCCGTGCAGGTCCTGCTGGTGCTTTTCCATCGCCAGCGACAGCGCGGTGAACGCGGAGAAGGACAGTGTCAGGGCCAGCAGCATCATGCGCTGGCCTCCGCTTCGGTTGCCGCAGGCGCAGCCGGTGCCTTGGCTGCTGCAGCGGCGGCAGCCGCGCGCTTCTTTTTCTCGGCCGCGCTCAGCGGCGGCGTCCAGCGCTGCATGCGCCAGCCGCACATCGCCAGCATTGCGCCGAAGGCCAGCATCGACAGGTCAAAGCCGGCCAGCACCCAGTCACCGTTGACCAGCGTCACGCCCAGGTGCGCGTGGGTGGTCAGGGCATTGACCACCGGCACCAGCGCGAACGCGGCCGCGCCGATATACAACTGCCACGCCCACATCATCCGCTTGGGCCAGAGGAAGGCGGCCAGCAGGGCCGCACCCCAGGCGTAGAAGAACACGTTGGCCTCGGCGTTCGAGCGCTCGGCCATCTCCAGCGGCAGCAGGCGGTTGCCCCAGAAGTAGGCAGCAAACGCGATCGGCAGGCCGGCCACGGCACCGATGTTGAGCGCATCCACCAGGCGCAGGCCGAAGCCGATGCGCCCGCTCTTGGCATGCTTGGGCCGTTCCTTCACCGCCCACAGCACCACGCCGCTGGCCACCATCAGGCAGCCGGTCAGGCCGGACAGGAAGAACAACGCGCGCAGGCCCCAATCGGCGAAGCGGGCAAGGTGCAGGCCGTACATCACGCCACGGGTGGCGGTGGCGCCGCCGGAGGGCGGGCTCTCTTCCAGCAGGGCGCCACTGGTCATGTCATAGCGCAGCGCCGGGGTGTCGGTGGACAGGCGCTTGCCGTCGTGCTGGCGGATGTCGATGACCGCGTTGGCGGCGCCCGGGTTGGTGACGGTGAAGCCGGCCACTTCCACGCCCTTCCAGTGCGCGCGCGCGCTGTCCAGCAGCTGCGCGATCGGCAGCGGTGCCGCGCGGCCCTCGGCCGGCGCGCTCACTTCGGGCATGCCACCGAAGGCCTCGGCAAAGAACTTGTCCTCGTCCTGCGGGTAGGCCACCTTCACCCCCCACGGCAGGTACATGATCATCAGGGTGACGATGCCGGTGTAGGTGATCATCGCGTGGTAGGGCAGGGCCATCACCGCGCTGACGTTGTGGAAATCCAGCCACGAACGCAGGCCCTTGTCCTTGCGGAAGGTGAAGAAGTCCTTGAAGATTTTCTTGTGGGTAATGACGCCGGTGATGATCGCCACCAGCATGAACATCGCGCAGAAGCCCACCAGGTAGCGCGCCCAGTACACCGGGATGTAGTGCAGGTCGAAATGCAGGCGGTAGAAGAAGTCACCGCCACGGGTGTCGCGCGCCTTCAGTTCGCCGCCGGTGTTGGGGTCCAGGGTGGCATCGCCGAACGCACCGCGCCGGCCCTTGGAGGGATCGGCCTGGTCGGCCGGTACGCGCCAGAACGTGCTCATGGCCGGGTTGCGCGGCTGCGGGAGCGTCACGTACCACATCTCGGCATTGCCGGCCTTGTCCTGCAGGAAGTCGATCGCGCGCTGCGCGGCCACGTCGGTGCTGACCTTGGCGCTGGGCAGCTCCGGGCGCATCCAGCGGCTGATCTCTTCGCGGTAGTAGCTGGCCGTGCCGGCCATGAAGATCAGCAGCAGCAGCCAGCCGACCAGCAGGCCGGTCCAGGTGTGCAGCCAGGCCATCGACTGGCGGAATCCGTTCTTCATGCCCAGGCCCCCAGCAGGCGCGATGCGGCGGCCAGCAGCAGGGTGGGGCCGACGATGCCGACCCAGGCGCGCAGTGCGCTGCGCGTGGCGAAGGCCCACAGCGCGGCGCAGGCGGCGACCACGATGGCCAGCAGCATGCCGGTCAGCACGGCCTGGCCGCGCGCGGCGGGCAGGGCCACGGCGCAGAACACGCTGGTCATGGAGGCCAGCGCGTAACCACCGAAGATCGCGGCCAGGGAACGGGACAGCACTCCCCAGCGTTCGCTGGCGAAGAAGGTGCTGAGGCGGGAGCTGGCAAGTTCGGGCGAGCGGTCCACGGCGGTCCTGCAGGTGTGTTGGAAGAAAGGCCGGCGCACCGAAGCGCGCCGGGGTTGGCCATCCGTGGCCGGGCACCGGTCGCAGAACCGGCGCCATCCATCAGGGCATCAGAGCTTCCAGCGCAGCGTCACGCTGACGTTGCGCGGTTCGCCCCAGTACACGCCGTTGTAGAAACCGACGTTGTTGTAGTACTTCTTGTCCAGCAGGTTGTTGACGTTCAACTGCGCGCTGAAGTTCTCGTTGAAGCGGTAGCCGGCGGCCAGGTTCAGCAGGTAGAACGCGTCCTGGGTGATGTCGGCCCTGCTGCCATCGGCCTTGGTGCTGGTGCGCCAGATGCGGCTCTGCCAGGTGGCACCGCCACCCAGCCAGAAGCGGCCATCGATGCCGCCGGGGCGCCAGCTGGCGTTGAGGCGGAAGGTGTCCTGCGGGGTAGGGGTGTTCTGCAGCACACCGGCCTGGCTGCGGCTGACGGCATGGGCAAAGCCGGTCGACAGGTTCCAGCTTTCACCCAGGCTGCCCTGTGCTTCCACTTCCCAGCCGTGCACCTTGTTGCCCTTGCCGGTGGAGCGGTAGGCCTGGGTGCCATCCGGAAGCGAGTTCGGCGGCACCGAATCATCGACCTCGGCCACGTTGTCCTTCTCGCCTTCGAAGATCGCCGCCGAGGCGTTCAGCAGGCCGCCGAAGAACTCGGCCTTCAGGCCGCCTTCGTACATCTTGCCGACCACCGGCTCCAGGTAGCTGCCGTTCCTGTCGCGATAGTTCTGCGGCGCAAAGATGTCGGTGTAGCTGGCATACGCGCTGAGCACGCGGTTGAAGTCGTACACCACGCCGGCGTACGGCGTGGTCTGGTCCTTGGGCTTGTAGCCGGTGCGCGTGGTGCCCGTGCGGTTGCCGCTGCTGTCGTAGCTGTAGCGCCAGGTCTTGGTTTCCCAGTTGCCGTAGCGCACGCCGGCCACGACCAGCAGCGGATCGGCCAGGCGCAGGCGGGTGGCCACGTAGGCCGCCTGCTGGCGCAGCTCATCCTGCGAACCGAGGTAGCCCGGGCGGGTCACCGACAGCGGCGCGACATCGCCGGTCCAGTGGCGCCAGTCGGGAACCTGGGCGTAACTGGCGGGGTACGGATCGATGGAGGCCGCGGGATACTCGCCCTTGCGCAGCGATTGGCCCGCGCCGAACACCACTTCCTGGGTGTGGCCGAACAGGTCGAAGCTGCCGGTGGCGTTGACGTCCACCACATCCATCGTGCTGTCTTCCACGAAGTTGCCGATGTAGGCGAGCACGCCGGTGCCATCGGCACGCGGGTAGCCCTGCGCGCCATACCAGACCGCGCCATCGGTGTTGCGCTTGGCGCGGCTGATCGCGGCCTTCACCGACCAGTGGCTGCCCAGCTGCTGTTCCAGCCGCGCGAAGGTGGTCTTTTCCACGATCGGCCAGCTGCTCCAGGACGCAGACAGGTTGGTCGAGCGCGGCAGGTTGGCCGGCGTCCCATCCGGGCCCCAGTACGGCACCACGCCCCAGGTCACGCCGGTGGTGTGCGGCGACTGATACTCATAGCCCACTTCGAACAGCGTGCTGTCGGTCAGGTCGGCCTGGACGATGCCGTAGAACACATCCTTGTCGAGCTTGTAGACATCGCGGAACGAATCGCTCTGCTGCTTGGCGGCGACCACGCGCGCGCGGATGCGGCCGTCCCAGGCGATCGGGCCGCCCAGGTCGGCTTCCAGGCGCTGGTTGCCCCAGCGGCCCAGGGTCAGGTTGGCGCCCATCTGGAAGGTGTCGGTCGGGCGCTTGCGCACCATGCTGATGGTGCCCGACGGATCGCCGGCACCCGTGGTCAGGCCGGTGGCACCGCGGATCACTTCGATGCGCTCGTAGATCACGTTGTCGGTGTTGGTCTTGATCGACCCACCGAAGGTGTTGAGCATGCCGTCGATCTGGAAATTGGTGATGTTGTAGCCGCGCGACACATAGTTGATGCGCTCGCTGTCGGTGACTGCCACATGCACGCCGGTCACCTGGCCCATCACATCGGACAGCGAGAACAGGCCCATGTCATCCAGGCGCTGGCGGGTGATGACGGTGACCGATTGCGGCGTCTCGCGCAGCGACAGGTCCAGCTTGGTCGCGCTGCGGGTGTTCTTCACCGTGTAGCCGTTCTGGATCTCGCCGTCGGCGGTCACCTTCACCGTGTCCAGCGTGCGTGCATCGGCAGCGGACGGTGCATCGGCGTGGGCCAGCGGGGCACACAACAGCGTGGCCAGGGCCAGCGCCAAGGGTGAAACGGCGGGAATGTTCGGTCGGGCCATACAGTGCGATTCCATGCAGGAGAAAAACATCAGCGATGGAAACCATGCGTGCGGGCGCCTGCGCGGATTCGCGCGACCCGAGGCATCTCCCATCGCCACGCGCTGACGGCCAGGGCCGTCGGCGCACGAGGAGCCGGGGATGTACACGGGCGGAAGCGCGGTGGGGGCGCCAGGTGGCTGAGCGTACAACCGATCAGTAAATGATAGGCATTCGCATTTCGTTAATCAAGCACGGCCTGTCCGGGGCAGGTGCCCCAGCCTTCAGCGCGATGCGCAGGCGCGGGTGACCTCGTCGTTGAGTTGCCGTTGCGGCGTGCGCGTGCCGAACCACTCGGCCATTTCCCGGCGCGTGCGGGCCTTGTCGCAGGCTTCGGCGTTGCTGGCGGCCTCGATTACGGCGCCAGTGCCCTGCGGCGCACTGCGGCCGGCGTTGGCCTGCAGCTGGCGACGTGCATCGCGCAGCTCGCGGTCCACCCGTTCCGATTCCTGCCAGCTCAGCTTGGGATCACGCACGATCGGCCGCGTCACGCCCGTGTCCTGCCCACTCGGGCACGGCACGGTCTGGTAGACGGTACGGCCAACGTCGTTGCACTTGTACACACGCTGCGCGCACGCATCAGCGGCCGCCGCCAGCAGTGGCAGCAACACCCATATCCTTCGCATGGATCCCCCCACGGGCCACCCTGGCCCGCATGGCGCGGGAGCATAAGGAGTGTGACCCCGGTCGCGCAACAACGGGATCCGGCCCCGTGCCGATCAACGGTCGGCACCCACCAGCGGCGGCGGGATCCGTCACCGTCAAAGGCATGCATCGCGTCTGGGGCAGAGCCCCCTGAGTCAGGGGGCAGCCGCGAAGCGGCGGGGGTTTGGGAGCTGGTAAGTGGGGCCCGCGGTTCGCGTAGCGAATCGTGGGAGCGGCAGCGCGCATGCGATGGCGCGTACCCAGGGCGCAGCCCTGCCGGAAAACCCACTCAGAACCTGAACACCACCGTCGCCGCATGCAGCAGCAGCCCGATCAACCCACCCACCAGCGTGCCGTTGAACCGGATGAACTGCAGGTCACGCCCCACGCTCAGTTCCAGCTGCTCCACCAGGTGCCGCTCGTCCCAGCCCTTCACCGTCTGCGCGATATGCGTGGTCACGCCCTCCCGCAGGCGTTCGGTCAGCCGTTGCGCGCCCTCCAGCAGATGCTGGTTGAGGGCATCGCGCAGCGCCGGATCGGCCCGCAGCGTCGCACCCAGCGACGCCAGGCTGCGCTGCAGGTGGCCGACCAGCGCCGAATCCTCGCGCTGCAGGTCAGCGCGCAGGCTGGCATGGATGCGCGCCCACAGCCCCTGCACGTACTCCTGCAGGGCCGGGTGGTCGATCATTTCCTGCTTCAGCTGCTCGATGCGTTCGGCCAGCGCCGGGTCTTCGCGCAGGCGCTGCACGTAGTTGCCCAGCCAGGTCTCGTAATCCTGCCGCAACGGATGCTGCGGTTCGGCCAGCACCTGCTGCAGTTCCTCCAGCACCGCCCGCGCCAGCCGCGCGGCCAGGCTGTCACCGATTTCGTCGATCGGCTTCACCCAGTTCACCGTGCTCGACAGCGTCGGCCACTCGCGCTGGATGTAGCGCACGATCAACTGCGAGGCGCGCTCCTTCACTTCCGGCTGCTCGAGCCAGCGGCCAAGCCGCTGCAGGCCCTCGTCCAGCACGCGCTGGTGGCGGCCATCGGCGGTCAGCAGCGCCAGCAGTTCGCCGGCGGTGGACGCAGCGTTCCACTGCCGCAACTGCTGCACCACGAAACTGTGCAGCTGCCGGCGCACGGCGCCTTCGTCGAAGAAATCCAATGCCTGCAGCGCCCAGCCGCGGGCCATGTCAGCCAGCATCCGCGAACGCGCCGGATCGGCCAGCCAGCTTCCAAGGCGGCTGGCGGGGTCGAACACCTGCAGCTTGGCCAGCAGTACGCCGGGCTCAAGGAACTGGTCACGCACGAACACGGCCAGGCTGTCGCCGATGCGTTCCTTGCTGCGCGGGATGATCGCGGTATGTGGAATGGGCAGGCCCATTGGCCGCCGGAACAGCGCCACCACCGCGAACCAGTCGGCCAGCGCGCCGACCGCAGCGGCCTCGCAGAAGGCCGACACCCAGGCCCAGGCGCCGCGTTCGCCTTGCCAGTGGCTGACCGCAAACCCGGCCAGCATCAACACCAGCAGGCCGAGGGCGATGGCTTTCAGGCGGCGCAGCTGCGCGCGGCGCGGATCGATGGCAGACGTCATGGGGAGAGTCTACCTGCCGCACGGTGACGCTGATCTGTAGAGCCGAGCCCACGCTCGGCTGCTTCTGCTGCGGTGCACGGCAGCCGAGCGCGGGCTCGGCTCTACAGCGGCGCGAATTCCTATCGGTAGCGCCGGGCCATGCCAGGCGGTGTGGTTACAGCGCCTCGAGCTGCCTGCGCAGCGCGGCCAGCTGCGCGCGCAGGGTGTCGTTCTCGCGGGTCAGGGCCACCACGCGGCGACGCAGCGCCGGGGCGTCCTCGCCCAGCTGCTCCAGTGCGGACAGCACTTCGGCATCGCGGCTGGCGACCTCGCCCTCGCTCGGCTCCTCGAAATCCATCTCGGCCGCTTCAGGCTTCGGCGCGCGAGGCTTGCGCTTGGCGTCGCGCACGCGCTTGGCGGCCTGCTTCAGTTCGTCCTTGCCACCGGCGGCAGCCGCACGCTGCTCTTCTTCCGGCAGGTCGGCCACGGCGGCGGCGGCGCTGATCGAGATCACGCCGGCCTTCACCGCTTCCACGACCTCGGCCGCGGCCTGGGCGTGGATACGCTCGATCATGCCCACCTGGCTGGTGCTCAGCTTGGCCTCACGGGCCAGCTCGGCGCGGCTGACCTTCGGTGCCGGTTCCCACGGCGGGCTGTCTTCGCCCGCGTCGTCGGCCGGATCGGCGGTACCGTCGCTCTCACGCTGCAGCTGCGCCTGTTCCACCTGCTTGCGCGCAGACAGGATGTCGCGCTTGCGCAGGGCCAGCACGCCGCGCTGGAAGTCGGACACGCTGCGGCGGCCCAGGTGCTGCTCGATCATCCACAGGTGCACGTCTTCCATGCTCTGGAAGCGGGTGTTCTGCACGGTGTTGAACGGCAGGCCGTGCTTCTGGCAGATGCCGAAGCGGTTGTGGCCGTCCACCAGTACATCGCCCCACAGCACCAGCGCGTCGCGGCAGCCCTCGGCCAGGATGCTGCGCTCCAGCGCGTCGTGTTCGTCCGCGGTCAGCGGGTCGATGTAGGCCTTCAGTTCTTCTTTGACGACGATGTCCATGGGCACGGCAACAGTCAGGAGCGGAACCGACCATTGTACCCGCTCGCCGCTGCCGGCCCGGCCTCAGGCGGTGGCCCGGATCATCTCGCCCAGGGTGCCGGTGATCTGGTCGATCTGTGCCTTGTCCACGATCAGCGGCGGCGACAGGGCAATGATGTCACCGGTGCAGCGCACCAGCAGCCGCCCGTCGTGGAAGCAGCGCCGGTACACCTCGTAGCCACGGGCACCGGCGGCATCCCTGCGCGGCGCCAGCTCGACCGCGCCGACCAGGCCGAAGTTGCGGATGTCCACCACGTTCGGCAGGCCCTGCAGGGCATGCAGGCGCTCCTGCCAGTACTCGCCCAGCTCGATGGCACGCTCGAACAGGCGCTCCTCGGCGTGGATGTCCAGGGTGGCCAGTGCGGCCGCGCAGGCCAGCGGGTGGCCCGAATAGGTATAGCCATGGAACAGTTCGATGGCCTGCGCCGGGCCCTGCATGAAGCTGGCATGCACCGCATCGCCAACCAGCACGCCGCCCAGCGGCACGGCACCGTTGCTGACGCCCTTGGCGAAGGTCAGCAGGTCCGGGGTGACCCCGAAGCGCTGTGCGGCGAAGGGCATGCCCACCCGGCCGAAGCCGGTGATGACCTCGTCGAACACCAGCAGGATGCCGTGCTGGTCGCAGATCTCGCGCAGCCGCTGCAGATAGCCGGGGGCGGGCAGGATCACCCCGGCCGAGCCGGCCACCGGCTCGACGAACACGGCGGCAATGGTCGACGCATCGTGCAGGGCGATCAGCCGCTCGAGGTCGTCGGCCAGCTCCGCGCCGTGGCGCGGCAGGCCCTTGCTGAACGCGTTGCGCTCCAGGTCCAGGGTGTGGCGCAGGAAGTCCACGCCGCCCAGCTGCAGGCCGAACTGCCTGCGGTTGTTGGGCAACCCGCCCAGCGCCATGCCGCCGAAGCCCACCCCGTGGTAGGCCTTCTCGCGGCTGATGAAGCGGGTGCGCTGGCCCTCGCCGCGCAGGCGATGGTGGGCGAGCACGATCTTCATCGCGGTATCCACCGCCTCCGAGCCGGAGCTGGTGAAGAACACATGGTTGAGCCCGGCCGGTGCCAGCGCAGCCAGCCGCTGGGCCAGGGCGAAGGCCGGTGGTGAGCCCATCTGGAAGGCAGGCGAATAATCCAGGGTGGCCGCCTGTTCGGCGATGGCCTGGACGATGCGCGGGCGCGCGTGGCCGGCGTTGCAGCACCACAGGCCGGCGGCGCCGTCGAGGATGCTGCGGCCGTCGATGTCCTCGTAGTGCATGCCTTCGGCGCGCACCAGCATGCGGGGGGCGCCCTTGTACTGGCGGTTGGCGGTGAACGGCATCCAGTACGCGTCCAGTGAATCGGGACGCTGGGTGGCCAGCGCATGCGGGTCGATCGCGGGGTTCTTCATGCCGCCTCCGTCGGTTCCGATGCAGCGACTGTAGCGCAGCCGCGTCATCGCGGTGACAGTGCCGCAGGAGAACGGCCGCATCACGGCCGCGGCGGTATAAACGGGGCAATCGCTGCCTGGAGCCGGACATGGCTGACTTCCCCGACCGCACCCACTGGCAGACGCTGGCTGGCCAGCTGGCCATTCCCACGCAGGCCTTCATCGATGGCCGCTACGTGGACGCGGCCAGCGGCGCCCGTTTCGACTGCATCAGTCCCATTGATGGCCGCGTGCTCGGCCAGGTGGCCGACTGCGATGCGCAGGACGTGGAGCGCGCGGTGGCAGGGGCGCGTCGTGCCTTCGATGCCGGGCACTGGTCGCAGGCCAGCCCGGCGCAGCGCAAGCGCGTGCTGCTGGCACTGGCCGCGCTGGTGGAACACCATGCCGATGAACTGGCCCTGCTGGAAACCCTGGACATGGGCAAGCCGGTGCGCGATGCGCGGCGCGTCGACCTGCCCGGCGTGGTGCGTTGCCTGCGCTGGACCGCAGAGGCAGTGGACAAGCTGTATGGCGATATCGCACCGACCGGCCCGCACGAACTGGGCCTGGTCAGTCGCGAGCCGGCTGGCGTGGTGGCGGCCATCGTGCCGTGGAATTTCCCGCTGCTGATGGCCTGCTGGAAAATCGCGCCGGCGCTGGCGATGGGCAATTCGGTGGTGCTCAAGCCGTCGGAGCGCTCACCGCTGAGCGCGCTGCGGCTGGCCGCACTGGCCGCCGAAGCCGGGTTGCCCGACGGCGTGCTCAACGTGCTGCCCGGGCAGGGCATGTACGTGGGCGAACCGCTGGCGCTGCACATGGACGTGGACGTGCTGGCCTTCACCGGCTCCACCGCCACCGGCGCGAAGCTGCTGCAGTACGCCGGCCGTTCCAACCTGAAGCGGGTCTGGCTCGAGTGCGGCGGCAAGAGCCCGCACCTGGTGTTTGCCGATGCGCCGGATCTGGATGCGGCAGCCAAGGGCGTGGCGCAGGGCATCTTCTTCAACCAGGGCGAGGTCTGCACGGCCGGTTCGCGGCTGCTGGTGGAGCGTTCGATCCGTGACGATTTCGTACACCAGGTGGTGGCCTATGGCCGGCGCATGCAACCGCGCCATCCGCTGGATGCCGATGCGCCGATGGGGGCGCTGGTCGATGCCGCGCACATGGACAAGGTGCTGGCCGATATTGCCCGCGCCGAAGGCGACGGTGCACGCCTGCTGCTGGGCGGGCAGCGCGCCGAGGTGGAAGCCGGCGGCTGTTATGTGCAGCCCACCGTGTTCGACCAGGTGCGGCCGGAGCAGGCGCTGGCCCGCGAAGAAGTGTTCGGACCCGTGCTGGCGGTGCTTGGGTTTGACAGTGAAGCCGAGGCGGTGCGGCTGGCCAACGACAGCCGATACGGGCTGGCGGCCGGCCTGTGGACGCGCGACCTGGGCCGCGCGCACCGCGTGTCGCGGCAGCTGCGCGCGGGCAGCGTGTGGGTGAACGGCTGGGATGGCGGTGACATGACCGCGCCGTTTGGTGGCTACAAGCAGTCGGGCAATGGTCGCGACAAATCGCTGCACGCGTTCGACAAGTACAGCGAGATCAAGGCGACGTGGATCCAGTTGTAGCGTCGCGCCGCCGGGCATGGCCCGGCGCTACCGGCTTCCTGTAGAGCAGAAGGCAGCGGCAGGAGCCGCTGCCAACGTCGCCCATGGCGACGGCCCGAAGGGTGCCGGTCAGGACGACCGGCATAGCCATGCTTGGCGGCGCTTCGGTCTTCTGTAGAGCCGAGCCATGCTCGGCTGCCGTTCGATCTTCTGTAGAGCCGAGCCATGCTCGGCTGCGCTTCGGTCTTCTGTAGAGCCGAGCCATGCTCGGCTGCGCTTCGCGGAAGGCAGTCGAGCAAGCTCGACTCTACGGGCACCGCGCGCTCACCACCAGCACCGCATCACGCAGCGCCTGCCGGTCCATCTCCTCCACCGCACCCTGGAAATAGTCCATGTCCTGCTTCCCCAGCTGGCACGGGTCGACGATATACCCCGGCGGCCACAGGCCCAGCAGCTGTGCCACGCCGTGCACGATCTGTTCGGGCGTCATCGTCCTGCGGATGCGAAAGTAGTTCCGTCGCGGCGCAAAGGCCGGGTGCACTTCGCGGCGGCCGGTCAGGCGTGGCGCCACGCCCGCCGCCGTGATGCCATCACCGCCATCGATGCTGCCGGCCGGCAGGCCCAGCATGAGAGGTGCCTGTGTCGGCGTGCTGTCGCTTTCCACACCTGCCGGCGGCAGCGGTACAGGCGCGAGCCGCCGCGCGGGGCGGGCAGGCGTCGGTGCCGCCGATACCTCGGCGGGCACGTCGCGGGGCGGGATTGGTTGCGGCAATGCCGGCAGCCAACGCAGGCTGATCCGTTCATCATCGCCGGGCACCGTGCCGGGATGGCTACCCTGCCACAGCCACGCGCCCAGCAGGGCATGCAGCAGCACCACGAACAGGCAGGCCACCGTGCGCGGCAGCAGCGGTGAGTCGGACCAGCGCAACGCAACCACAGGGGCCATCGGCAAGCATCCATGCAGGGACCGGTGGCGCAGCGTAACCACTGCACGGAAAAATTCCGTTGGCATCGGTGTCGCCTGTAACCATCGTCCCGTCCGGCCGCCCGCGCGTGGCAGAATCGGTCGATCCACCTTCCACGCCTTGCCGATGTCCTCGATCACCGCTGCCGCGCCGCCCGTGAATTCCCCCAGCCGTGTCCTGCTGGCCAGCCTCATCGGCACCACCATCGAGTTCTTCGATTTCTACATCTACGCCACCGCGGCGGTGCTGGTGTTCCCGCACCTGTTCTTCCCGGAAAGCAGCGACAAGGCGGCCCTGCTGCAATCGCTGGCGACGTTCGCGGTGGCCTTCATCGCGCGCCCTGTGGGCTCGGCGGTATTCGGCCACTTCGGCGACCGCATCGGCCGCAAGGCCACGCTGGTGGCGGCGCTGCTGACCATGGGCCTGTCCACCGTGGCCATCGGCCTGCTGCCGACGCACGCGCAGATCGGGCTGTGGGCGCCGGCACTGCTGGCACTGTGCCGCTTCGGCCAGGGGCTCGGCCTGGGCGGGGAATGGGGTGGGGCGGTGCTGCTGGCCACCGAGAACGCGCCGCCGGGCAAGCGCGCCTGGTACGGCATGTTCCCGCAGCTGGGCGCGCCGTTGGGCTTCCTGCTGTCGGCCGGCATCTTCCTGCTGCTGGGCCGCTGCCTGGGTCAGCAGGATTTCCTGCAGTGGGGCTGGCGCATTCCGTTCGTGGCCAGCGCACTGCTGGTCGGCCTGGGCCTGTGGGTGCGCCTGAACATCCACGAGACCCCCGATTTCCAGCAGGCGCTGGAGCGCAAGGCACCGGTGCGGTTGCCGATGTGGACGGTGCTGCGTGACCACTGGCTGCCCATGCTGCTGGGCACGCTGGGTGCGTTCGCCACCTTCGTGCTGTTCTACCTGATGACGGTGTTCAGCCTGGGCCACGGTACGGCAGTGCTGGGCTACAGCCGCGAGCAGTTCCTGCTGATGCAGATGGGCGCGATGCTGTTCTTCGCGGCGGGCATCCCGCTGTCGGCGCGCTACGGCGACCGCTGGGGCACGCGCCGCACGATGGTGTTCGCCAGCCTGCTGATCCTCGGCTTCGGCGTGCTGTTCGCGCCGCTGTTCCAGGCGCACAGCCCGTGGCTGGTGTTCACTTTCCTGTGCCTGGGCCTGTTCCTGATGGGCCTGACCTACGGCCCGTGCGGCACCTTCCTGGCCGAGATCTACCCGGTGGAAGTGCGCTACACCGGCGCCTCACTGTCGTTCAATCTGGCCGGCATCCTGGGTGCGGCCCCGGCGCCTTACCTGGCCACGTGGCTGGCCGAACGCTTCGGCCTGGTCGCGGTCGGCTACTACCTGTGCCTGACCGCGGTGGCCACGTTGTGTGCGCTGCTGGCACTGCAGCGGCGCGCCCAGCTCAACCAAAGACACGCTTGAGCGTGCGGCCCAGCCAGCCGCCGCTCTGGTGCTCGCGTGCGAACTGGTTCAGGTGCGCCTTGACCTGTTCGGCGTAGGCCTGGTCATCGCCGCGGATATGGTTGAACAGCCAGCGCGAGAGCATCGTGCGCAGCTCGTCGGTGATGTCCTCGCCCGCCTTGAAGCGCAGCCGGTACTCGGCCACGCGCTTGATGAAGATCTCATGCACGCGCTTGTGCGCGGCACAGAACGGGTAGCCCGCTTCCTCCATCAACTCTTCCTCGAACGCGAAGTGGGACATGGTGTAGTCCACCACTTCGTCGATCACCTCGGCCACCACTGCCGTCTGCAGCCCGGCCTGCGCCACGTGCAGATGGTTGAGCATCTCCACGATGCGCCGATGTTGCTGATCGATCACATCGATGCCGATGTTCAGATCGTCCTGCCATACCAGTAGTGCCATCCCCGGCTCCCCTTCATTTTCATGTCGGGGCCGACTTTAGGGCGGCCGCGCTCAGGCGGCGTTGATCTGGATCAAAGCGCGCCGGCCATCGCCGCTTCGCGTGGGCGCAGCGGGCTGGCCACGGTGGTGCAGCTGACCCGGTTGCGGCCGGCTGCCTTGGCCAGGTAGAGCTGGCGGTCGGCTTCGGAGATGAGCCGGTGCAGCGCATCGCGCTGCGGGCGCAGGCAGCACAGGCCGATGCTGACGGTCATGCGCAGGGTGGCGGTGCCGATGTCCACTTCCAGCGCGGCGATGCGCTGGCGCAGCTCCTCGAAGTAGACGATGGCTTCATCCTGCTCCATCTCCGGCACCAGCAGGCAGAACTCTTCGCCGCCGAAGCGTGCGATCAGGTCCTGGCTGCGTGCGTGGTCGCCCACTGCACGTGCCACTGCGCGCAGCGCATCGTCGCCGGCCTCATGGCCATGGGTGTCGTTGATGTGCTTGAAGTGGTCGATGTCGATCATCGCCACCGCCACGCACTGGCCATGCAGCTGCAGCTGCGGCAGTTGGCGCTGGCTCTGTTCCAGGAAGCAGCGGCGGTTGGGCAGGCCGGTGAGGAAATCGCGGGTGGCCAGGTCCTGCAGGGTGCCGATCAGCTCCAGCTGGTCGACGTTCTGCGACACGCGGCAGAAGAATTCCTCGCGCGAAAAGGGTTTCCGCAGGAAATCGTTGGCGCCGTTCTTCAGGAAGCGCGGGATCAGCGAGGCGTCGGTGTTGCCGGAGATGCCGATCACCGCCACCTTGTCGCGCGAACGCAGGGTACGCAGGCGGCGGGTGAATTCCACGCCCTGCATGCCCGGCATTTCCTGGTCGACCACCGCCAGGCGGATCGCCGGGTGTGCCTCGATGGCCGCAAGGCCTTCGGCGCCATCGGCGGCCTCGAACACTTCATGGCCGTACATGCGCAGCAGTGCGGCGGCGTAGCCGCGGGCCGACGGTGAATCATCCACCACCAGCGCGGCGATGCGACGGTTGCGTTCGAGCCGCTGCACCAGCCACACCAGGTAGTCGACGCTGCCGGGCGTGTTCTTCAGCACGTAATCGATGATCTGCTGCTGCAGCACGCGCTTGCGCAGGTCTTCGTCATACACGCTGCTGACCACCACGGTGGGCAGGTCGCGCTTGAGGAAGAACTCGACGACCGCATCGCGGTCACCGTCGGCCAGCACCAGCCCGGTCAGGACCAGGAACCAGCCACCTTCGTCGCTCAGCAGTCGGCCCGCCTCGGCCAGGGTGGAGGCCACCACCACCGGCAGTTCCAGGCGCTGTTCAATGGCTTCGCGCAGCATTCCAGTGAACGCGCGTGAGTTCTCCACCAGCAGGATCCGCTGCGGAAGGGGGTCGGCCAGGTCGCCATCGACAACGACCTGCGGGAGGACGGGCATGGTGCGGAGGCTCACGTGAGGGAGGGGCGCTCGGGATGGGTAGCGGCGGTTGCGGAAGAAACTTTAGCCCGAGGATGTGATCTGCCGGCAGCAGAGGCTGACTTATAGTATCGAGCGGGTGTCTGTCGCATGCACGAATGCGGGCCCTCCTGCGGCACCCTGGAGGGAATCAATTTACATTTTCCGGACAGCGATCCTGCTGTCCCAGATGAGGAGGTGGATGTGCGAATCTCATACGTTCGGGCGCTTGTTCTGGCGCTGCTGGCAGTCCTTCCCGTGGTAGCGTCCGCTCAGTCGGATGACCATGGCATCCGGTTGGCAAAGCGCGGTCTTGGCCAGGCCAATCCCGTTGCGGTCAACCTGAGCCAGGACACCAACTGGTTGCTCTATGGCTTCCAGCGCGACGGCATCAGCTATTTCCAGGTGAATGATCTGGCGGGCCGCGTGGAGTTGATCATCGGCAATGCCGGGGATGAATTCTGGGTTCTTCCCGCCGGTGAAAGCCTGGCGCGGGTGTCCCTGCCGGGCCGCGAGCTGCCCTTGCCGGGCGGTGCGGTGCGAACGGTGGTGTACCGCGGCAGCGATTTCACGCTCGTCCGCTACGGCGCCGGTGTGGACGCGCTGTGGTCGGTGGAAACGCCGTAAGCCACGGGCCAGCAGGCTGCTTCGGCACCTGCTGGCTTCCGGCCTGCGACTACGCGCGGGTCTGGCTCCATGCGGACGGCGATGCAGACTGCAGCCCGGCAGGTCCGTGGCCGGGCACGGATGATCGTTCGCTGCTTGGCTCGACCAGCAGCATCCTGATGCGGTTGTGACGCGTTCGGACCGTTCCGCCGAATGCCAGCATGCGTCCGGCCAGCCGATCTGCAGCCAATTCGCCCGTGTCGGAGGAAAGGGCGCGGTGCGGGTCCAGCAACGCAACGGTCATGACGATGCCGCGCTGCCCACGGCCACGGACACAGCGCGTACGGACGACGATCTGGCCCGTCTCGTGCTTGAGCATCAGTGAAACGGCATCGATGAGCGTGCGGTAGGCCAGGAGTTGCAGGTCGAGGCTGAGGTTGCAGGGATCACCACTCAAGCGCGGGTCAACCACCCGATGCGTCCCGTTCCATGCAGCCCGCACGCCACCGGCCTGCAGGGCGACATACAGGCCGAGCTGCTCGAGTGCCGTCGGGTAGACCATGCTTGCCTGTTCGCGGAACAGGCGCGAGTGCACCGTGGCGGTGTGCAGCAGGCTGTTGGCAATGGACTGGTGGCCTTGCGACGTCAGCCAGTTCACGACTTCCGTCAGTGAAAGATCGATGCCATCGCCGAGCCTGCGCAGGCTGATCGCACGTTCGCGCAGTTCCATTTCACTGGCGACGTGGGAGCTGCGGGCAAGCGAGATCGCCTTTTTCTCGCTGGACTCACGCTGGCGATAGCGGCGGTGGTACTGGGAAATGCGTGCGCCCAGCAGCAGCAACGCAATGCCGGTAATGGCCATGACCTGCTGGGTGGCAAGGACCGTCGCGTCAAACGTGGCAGGGTAGGGCTTGGGCATGCTCAGGCCGATCATCAGATTGAGCAGTGGCACGCCGACGGCTGCACCTTTCCAGCCGTGCAGGCCGGTCAGGACGACGGCCGGCAGGGCAAGCAGCAGTTGTATGGATGTGCGGGCCGCTGCCGACTCATCCGGCATCCAGGCGGCCATGATTCCCAGCACGATCATCGATACAACCGCCAGGGTCGTGGTGCCAAGGTACTCACGCTTCAACGTCGGCTCGGCGTGCCTTGCCGCCCAGACCAGCGCCAGCGGTGCGACGGTGAGGATGCCCAGGAAATCACCGGTCGTGAAGCGTCCGGCGCGGGTGAGAAACGCTGTCAGTGTGTCGCTGGGAGCTGATGGCCACAGCGCATGGGAGAGCCCGAGGTTGGTCAGTGTGACCACGACCGACGCGGCGGCGGCGATGACCAGCAGCCCGGCGTTGGTCGATCGCGACATCAGCTGTTTCGATCGATGGACGATCAGCATCACCGCGGGCATCAGCAGCGTAGAGGCCAGGATGACCCAGGCAATGCCGTATTTCTCGATCAGCGGATAACGGATCTGGGCGAAGTAGGCGTATTCGCCCAGCAGAAGATAAGGCCACAGTCGCGGTGGACACAGGAGCAGGGCGGCAACCCGGATGCCGGCAGGCAGGTAGAACTGGTCAAACGACAGCTGCCGTGCGCCCCAGCATGCAATCGCGTACAGCGCAGCCAGGGCAAGACCTGCCGGATGGATGCGCAACTTCAACTGCAGGCCTTCATTCCACCAGTTCAATCGTACTTCCCCTTCCTGTCTACGTACCCTGTCAGCTTCCATTCGCCGCGGGCCCCGGTTGGACCGACGGTATCGGCAGGCGTCCGAATATGCAATCGCCGCACGCCTGAATTCCACAAGTGAGAAAGTCATCACACCAATGGTGTGATTTACCTAAGTCACCCTGCAGCGGGAACGCGGCAGCCCTTTGATAATGAGGTCGTTCTGATTGGTGCGTGTGCCGGGATAATCCGGCCGCGGCCGTGCTACCACAGTGCGTCGCGCAGCTTGTACCAGGACATCGCCGCCACCAGCAGCGGCATGCGCAGCAGCCGGCCGCCCGGGAACGGCGCGTGCTGCAGGCGCTGGAACACATCCAGGCGTGCGCTCTGGCCGTCGATGGCGGCAGCAATCACTTCGCCCGCCAGGCCGGCGGCGGCCACGCCGTGCCCGGAGAAACCCTGGGCAAAATAAAGGTTGCCGTCCAGCCGGCCCCAGTGCGGCGCACGGTTGCGGGTGATGTCCACATAGCCGCCCCAGACCTGCTCGAGGGCCACGTCGGCCAGCTGCGGGAAGACCTCGTGCATGCGCCGCTGCATCACCCCGCGCAGCCCCGGCGGCGGCAACGCCGAATAGCTGGCACGGCCACCGAACAGCAGGCGGTGATCATGGCTGAGGCGGAAGTAATCCAGGGCCCAGGCGGTGTCAGCCACTGCCATGTCGTTGCGGATCAGCTGCCGCGCGCGCTCGGCGCCCAGCGGCGCGCTGGCGCCGATGTAGGTGCCGACCGGCATGACGCGGCACTCCAGTTCCGGCAGCAGCCCCTGCAGCAAGGCGTTGCCAGCCACCACCAGGTGCGCGGCACGTACGCTGCCCTGCACGGTATGCAGGGTGGCCTGCGCGCCGCGCTGCACGCGGGTGACCGGTGAGTGTTCGTGGATGGCCACGCCGGCCGCGCGGGCGGCATCGGCCAGGCCGCGGGCGTAGGCCAGCGGATGCAGGTGCGCGCTGAGCGGGTCGAACATCGCGGCGCGGTAACGCGGGCTGTCCAGCTGGGCGTGCAGGACGTCACGCTCCCACCATTGCATGGGGTAATCGTAGTGGCGCTGCAGGTGTTCGCAGCCGGCGCGCAGGTCGCGTTCGTGGCGCGCGCGGATCGCCACGCTGGCATGGCCTTCCACCCAGTGGCAGTCGATGCCGTGCCGCGCGATGCGCTGGCGCATCGACTGCACCGCCTCGCGCGACCAGTCGAACAGGTGGCGGGCGTCGTCGCGGCCGAGCTGGCGTTCCAGCTCATCCACCTCGCAGCCGTAACCCACCAGCGCCTGGCCGCCGTTGCGTCCCGACGCTCCCCAGCCGATGCGCTGGGCTTCCAGCAGCACCACGCGGTAGCCGCGCTGGGCCAGCTCCAGTGCGGCGGTCAGGCCGGTGTAACCGGCGCCGAGCACGGCCACGTCGGCCTGCACGTCTCCCCGCAACGGCGGCAGCGCGGCCGGCTCGGGCAGGCTGCTGGCGTACCAGCTGGGCGGGAAATCCGCGCTCACGGCAGGCCTCGCGGGCGCGCGATGCAGGGACAGGGCGGGGGAGGGCGATCACTGTTCACCCGTATAGTCTGGCCGATACGCGCGCGCTGGGGTGTGACGGCGACGACTTGCCGCCTGCGCGCGCCGACGGGTATTTTGGCTCCACGCTAAGGAGTTTCCCCATGCGCCGCCTGCCCTGGGTGGGCCTGCCCACCGACAGCACCGTGCTCGGCCATCACCGTTTCGCGGTGGCTGGGGAAAAGTACGTGCGCGCGCTGGTCGATGCGGCGGCGGTCACTCCGCTGGTGCTGCCCAGCCTGCAGCCACCGCTGCCGGCCGACGACTGGCTGCAGGGGCTGGATGGCCTGCTGTTGACCGGGGCGGTCAGCAATATCGAACCGCAGCACTATGAGGGCGGCCGCAGCTGGCCGGGCAACCTGCACGACCCCGCGCGCGATGGCAACGCCTTTGCCCTGCTGCAGGCCGCGCTGGCGCGGGATCTGCCGGTGCTGGCGATCTGCCGCGGTTTCCAGGAATTGAACGTGGCACTGGGCGGCAGCCTGCATCCGCAGGTACATGCAGTACCCGGCCTGTCCGACCATCGCGAGGACCCGCAGGCGCCGGTCGAGGTGCAGTATGGCCCGGCGCACGCCGTCAGCCTGGCCCGGGGTGGCTGGCTCGCACAGTGGCAGGGCAGCGAGCGGGCACAGGTCAATTCCGTGCATGGGCAGGGCATCGCGCGGCTGGCCGATGGCCTGCAGGTGGAGGCGTGGGCCGATGATGGCCTCGTTGAAGCTGCACGCAGCAGCGACCATTGCTTCGTGCTCGGCGTACAGTGGCACCCGGAGTGGCGTGTCATGCAGGCGCCGTTCTATCACGCTATTTTCCGTGCTTTCGGCCAAGCTTGCCGGCAGTACCAACAGAACCGACTGGATTCCCGATGAGTTCCCGACCTCGCCCGCGCAAGACGGCCACGCCCCCCGCACCGCAGGAAAGCAGCCTGCTGCGCTGGCTGAAGGAGCGGCGCATCACCGAGGTCGAATGCCTGGTGCCGGACATCACCGGCAACGCGCGCGGCAAGATCATCCCCGCCGACAAGTTCTCGCACGACTACGGCACGCGCCTGCCCGAAGGCATCTTCGCCACCACGGTCACCGGTGAATTCCCCGACGATTACTACGACCTGACCTCGCCGTCGGACTCGGACATGATGCTGCGGCCCGACCCGGACACGGTGCGCATGGTGCCGTGGGCGGCCGATGCCACCGCGCAGGTCATCCATGACTGCTACACCAAGACCGGCGAGCCGCATGAGCTGGCCCCGCGCAACGTCCTGCGCCGGGTGCTGGCCGCGTACGCCGAACTGGGCCTGCGCCCGGTGGTGGCGCCGGAGCTGGAATTCTTCCTGGTACAGAAGAACACCGACCCGGATTTCCCGCTGCTGCCGCCGGCCGGTCGTTCCGGGCGCCCGGAGACGGCGCGGCAGTCGTATTCGATCGATGCGGTCAACGAGTTCGATCCCATCCTCGACCTGATGTACGACTACGCCGATGCGATGAAGCTGGACGTGGACACGCTGATCCACGAATCCGGCGCGGCGCAGCTGGAAGTGAACTTCACCCACGCCGATGCGATGGACCTGGCCGACCAGGTGTTCCTGTTCAAGCGCACCATGCGCGAGGCGGCGATGCGCCACGGCGTGTACGCCACCTTCCTGGCCAAGCCGATGGAGAACGAGCCGGGCAGCGCCATGCACATCCACCAGAGCCTGGTGCGGGTGAGCGACGGCAGCAACGTGTTCACCGGCGAGACCCATGGCGAGGGCGAGTTCAGCCCGGTGTTCGGCCATTACCTGGGCGGCCTGCAGAAGTACGTGCCGCAGGCGATGGCCTTCTTCGCGCCGAACGTCAATTCCTACCGGCGCCTGGTGTTCGGCGAGGTCTCGCCGAGCAACGTGCACTGGGGCTACGACAACCGCACCTGTGGCCTGCGCGTGCCGCTGGACACGCCGGAGAACATGCGGGTGGAAAGCCGCTTCGCCGGCTCCGATGCCAACCCCTACCTGGCGATGGCCGCCACCCTGGCCTGCGGCCTGCTGGGCATCCGCGAGCGGCTGGCCCCGGACGCCCCGGTGACAGGCAGCGCCAAGGAACTGGGCTACAACCTGCCGCGCTCGCTGGGCGAGGCGCTGGACGGGCTGGAACAGTGCGCCGAACTGCAGGCCCTGCTGGGCGAACGTTTCTGCCGGGCCTATATCTCGGTCAAGCGCAAGGAATACGAGACCTTCTTCCGCGTCATCAGCTCCTGGGAGCGCGAGTTCCTGCTGTTGAACGTGTGAAGGGCTGCAATTGATGAATGAGCCGCCGGGGGGTAGGCTGGCACCCGTCGCCGGCCCCGCCGGCCTCCCCCCATTCCGCATTCTGGAGCACCCGATGAAGCTGCGTATCCTCACGCTCGGCCTGGCCTCCGCCATGCTTGCCGCCTGTGGCGGTGGCAACGGTGGCGCGCAGGACAGCCAGGTCCTGAACGTCTACAACTACAGCGATTACATTGCCGAGGACACCATCCCGACCTTCGAGAAGGAGAGCGGGATCAAGGTGACCTACGACGTGTTCGACAGCGACGAGATGGTCGAGACCAAGCTGCTGGCCGGCAACAGCGGCTACGACGTGGTGGTGCCGACGCTGAACTTCTTCGGCCGCCAGATCCAGGCCGGCGTGTTCCTGCCGCTGGACAAGAGCAAGATCCCGAACCTGGCCAACCTGGACCCGTCGGTGATGAAGCGCATCGCCACCCAGGATCCGGACAACAAGTACGGCGTGCCGTACATGATCGGCACCACCGGCATCGGCTACAACGTGGACATGCTGAAGGAGCGTTTCGGCGGCAGCGCCGACATCGCCAACAGCTGGGACCTGATCTTCAAGCCGGAAAACATCAGCAAGATGAAGGACTGCGGCGTGACCATCCTGGACACGCCGGCGGACATGATCCCGATCGCCCTGCATTACTTGGGCCTGGACCCCCACAGCGGCGACCCGGCCGAGCTGCAGAAGGCCGCCGACCTGCTGAAGTCGATCCGTCCGTACGTGCAGAACTTCCACTCCTCGCAGTACGTGGGTTCGCTGGCCAATGGCGGCACCTGCCTGGTGGTGGGCTGGTCGGGTGACATCATCCAGGCCCGCGACCGCGCCGAGGAAGCGAGCAACGGCGTGCACGTGGCCTACTCGATCCCGAAGGAAGGCGCACCGCAGTGGTTCGACATGCTGGCGATCCCGAAGGACGCCAAGCACCCGGAAGCGGCCTACAAATTCATCAACTACCTGCTGGAACCGAAGGTCGCCGCGGCCAACACCAACTTCATCCACTACGCCAACCCGGTGCCGACCGCGACCCCGCTGGTGGACGAAGCCATCCGCACCGACCCGACCATCTACCCGCCGGCCGACGTCGCCGAGAAGATGTTCACCTACTCGATCAACACCCCGGAAACCGACAAGCTCTACACCCGCCTGTGGACCGAAGTGAAGACCGGCAAGTAGGTGCCGACCGTTGGTCGGCACGCTTTCTGGTAGGGCCGACCAACGGTCGGCCTCCACCAAGCAGAAAAACGGAGGCCAACGGCCTCCGTTTTTTTTTTGCCTTTGCCTCTGCTCTGCACCCTGCCAACCGGGAACTAATCGCAGGCACGCGACAAACGCTTTCACCTCACCTCCGCACCCCTTCCCCTACCGTCCCGTATGGCACCGACCACCGCCACGACAAGACAATGACCGACCACCCCCAGCGCACCGACGCCCCCACCGACGAAGACGCCTCCACCAAAGAGGACAAGCCTTCGCCGCTGAAGAACCCCAAGGTCCGCTGGACCCTGGCCCTCATCGGCATCGTCGTGGTCATCGCGCTGGTCGCCTGGCTCGTCTACCACCTGCTGGTCGGCCGATACCTGCAGGACACCAACAACGCCTACCTGCAGGCCGACGCCGTCGCCGTCGCCCCGCGCATCAACGGCTACGTCACCGAAGTGCTGGTGCAGGACAACCAGTGGGTCAAGGCCGGCGAACCGCTGCTGCGCATCGACCCGCGCACTTACCGCGCCACCCTGGACCAGGCCGAGGCGGTGATCGCCGTGCGCGAAGCCGATATCGCCGCCGCCGCCGCCGGCGTGCAGGGCCAGCAGTCCAGCCTGCTGCAGGCACGCACCCAGCTCACCGCTGCCACGGCCTCGCTGCGTTTCGGCAAGGCCGAGCTGGCCCGCTTCACCCCGCTGGCCGCCAGTGGCGCAGACACCCACGAACACGTGGAAAGCCTGCGCCACGACGTCGAACGCGCGCAGGCCCAGTACGACGCGGCCAAGGCACAGATCCAGGGCGCGCAGAGCCAGATCGAGGCCAGCCAGGCACAGCTGGAACAGGCCCAGGCCGGGCTCAAGCAGGCGCAGGCTGATGCCGCGCAGGCACGGGTCGCCTTCGAGGACACCGAGCTGCGCGCGCGCATCGACGGGCGCGTCGGCAACAAGACCGTGCAGGTGGGCCAGTTCGTCGCTGCCGGCACCCGCACCATGACCATCGTGCCGGTCGAATCGCTGTACCTCAGCGCGAATTTCAAGGAAACCCAGGTGGGATTGATGCGCGCCGGACAGCCCGCCGAGATCAAGGTCGATGCGCTGCCGGGCACCACCCTGCACGGCACGGTGGAAAGCATCTCGCCGGGCACCGGCTCGCAGTTCGCGCTGCTGCCGCCGCAGAACGCCACCGGCAACTTCACCAAGGTCGTGCAGCGCGTGCCGGTGCGCATCCGTGTCGATGCCGGAGCCGAGGCGCGCAAGGTACTGGTGCCGGGCATGTCGGTGGAAGTGACGGTCGATACGCGCAATGCCAAGGACGCGCGCCAGCGCACCCGCGACGAGGCCGAGGCCACGGCCGCACCGGCGCGATGAACGCCACCACCGCCCCCGCAGCGCCCGCCGCCGGAGGCAAGGCCGATGCCGGTGCGTGGCTGGCCGTGGCGGCCGGCACCATCGGCTCGTTCATGGCCACGCTGGATATCTCCATCGTCAACGCGGCGTTGCCCACCATCCAGGGCGAAGTCGGCGCCAGCGGCACCGAGGGCACCTGGATCTCCACCGCCTTCCTGGTCTCGGAAATCGTGATGATTCCGCTGACCGGCTGGTTCGTGCGCACGCTGGGCCTGCGCACCTTCCTGCTGATCTGCGCCACGCTGTTCACCGCGTTTTCGGTGATGTGCGGCCTGGCCGATTCGCTGCCGATGATGATCGCTGGCCGGGTAGGGCAGGGCTTTGCCGGTGGTGCGCTGATCCCCACGGCGCTGACCATCGTCGGCACGCGGCTGCCGCCGAAGCAGCAGCCGCTGGGCACCGCGCTGTTCGGCATGACCGTCATCCTCGGCCCGGTGATCGGCCCGCTGCTGGGCGGCTGGCTGACCGAGAACGTCAGTTGGCACTACGCGTTTTTCATCAACGTGCCGATCTGCGCCGGCCTGGTCGCCCTGCTGCTGCTCGGCCTGCCGCATGAGAAATCGAACTGGGGCGGGCTGCTGCGCGCCGACTGGCTGGGCATCCTCGGCATGACCGCCGGGCTGTCCGCGCTCACCGTGGTGCTGGAAGACGGCCAGCGCGAGCGCTGGTTCGAATCGACCATGATCGTGGTGCTCAGCCTCGTCTCGCTGCTGGGGTTTGCCCTGCTGGCGCTTTCCCAGTTCACCAGCAAGGCGCCGGTCATCCGCCTCAACATCCTGTTCCAGCGCAGTTTCGGCGCGGTGTTCGTGATGGTGATGGCGGTGGGCATGATCCTGTTCGGGGTCATGTACATGATCCCGCAGTTCCTGGCGATCATCGCCGGCTACAACACCGAGCAGGCCGGCTACGTGCTGCTGCTGGCGGGCCTGCCAACCATCCTGCTGATGCCGTTGATGCCGAAGATGCTGGAAACGGTGGACGTGCGCATCATGGTGTTCGGCGGCATGCTGTGCTTCGCCGCCGCCTGCTTCGTCAACCTGGGGCTGACGCCGGACAGCATCGGCCCGCACTTCGTCATCGGCCAGCTGCTGCAGGGCTGCGGCCTGGCGCTGGCGATGATGGCCCTGAACCAGGCGGCCATCACCTCGGTGCCGCGCGAATACACCAGCGATGCCTCGGGCCTGTTCAACGCCGCGCGCAACCTCGGCGGCTCGATCGGGCTGGCCATCATCTCCACCTTCCAGGAGCGTCGCGCCACCCTGCACATCGATGCGATCGGCAGCAGCGTCACCGCCAACTCGACCATTGCCCAGGACGCGTTGCATGCCTACGGCCAGCAGCTGGGCGATGCGACGCAGGCAATGGCGGTGCTGGCGCAGACCGTGCAGCTGCAGGCGATGGTGATGGCCTACAACGACCTGTTCTGGATCTTCGGCCTGATCGTGGTGGCGACCCTGCCCCTGGTGTTCCTGCTCAAGCCCCTGCCCAAGGGCGTTCCATTGGCGATGCACTGATGACTTCGACGACGCTCACCGCTTCCCTTCGCCTGCACCGGCTGTGGCCGGCCACGCTGCCGCTGCTGCTGGCCGGCTGCATGCTGGGCCCGGATTACGTGAAGCCGGACGTGGCTACCGGCGCCACCGCGCAGGCCCGGCTGCCGCGAGCGGCGCAGGCCGGCGTGCAGCCAGCCACGCCGCCCAGCCAGTGGTGGCGCGCACTGAACGATCCGCTGCTGGACCAGCTGGTGGACGAGGCGCTGCGCAACAGTCCCAACCTGCGCGCGGCGCAGGCCAAGCTGCTGGCCTCGCGCGCGCTGCAACGCCAGCGCCGCGCCGAGCAGCTGCCCAGCGTGGGCGCGGCTGCGGGCTATGCCAACGTCAAGGCGCCTGATTCCCTGGAAAGCAGCGTGCGTGGCCTCGGCGAGAACATCGCGGGCGTGGCCGAGGCCAACGGTCGCCCGCAGGAGGCGGCGCAGCTGCGCCAGCAGTTTGCCGATATCGATCTGGATACCGAGCTGTACGTGGCCGGCTTCGATGCCAGCTGGGAGTTGGATCTGTTCGGCCGCCGTCGCCGCGCGGCCGAACAGGCCGCCGCCGAAGCCGAGGCCAATGCGGCGGCGCTGGCCGATGCGCAGGTGCAGTTGGCGGCCGAGCTGGCGCAGGTCTACCTGGGCTACCGCAGCAGCCGCGAGCGCATCGCGCTGGCCGAGGACAACCTGCGCGCGGCCGATGACAGCCTGCAGCTGACCCGCCAGCGCCGCCAGCGCGGGGCCGATTCGGACCTGCAGGTCGAGCGCGCGCAGGCCCAGCTGCAACAGCAGCAGGCCGCGCTGCCACCGCTGCAGGCGCAGGCGGATGAGGCCCGCGATGTGCTGGCCCTGATGGTCGGCCGCGAGCCGGGCGCGCTGGATGCGCGGCTGGCCGCGGACCAGGCGCTGCCGGTGCTGCCGGCCAGCGTGCCGGTGGATGATGCCGGTGCGCTGATCCAGCGACGTCCGGATGTACGCAAGGCCGAGCGCGAGCTGGCGGCCTCCTCGGCGCAGATCGGCCAGGCGATTTCAGCCTACTTCCCGCAGGTGACCCTGCTGGGCACCATCGGTGCCGGGGCCACATCGCTGTCCGATCTGGGGCCGGATTCGGCGGCCACCATCGTCGCCCCCTTCCTGCGCTGGTCGTTGTTCGATTTCGGGGTGAACAAGGCGCGCGTGGCCCAGGCCCGGGCCGGCAACGAGGCGCGGCTGGCGGCCTACGAAGGCACGGTGCTGGCCGCGCTGCAGGACGCCAACACCGCCTTGGCACGCTTCGGTGCCGCCCGCCAGCAGCTGCAGGCCAGCGTCCGTGCCGAAGCCTCGGCGGACCGCTCGCTGGCGCTGATGAACCAGCGCCGGCAGGCGGGCGCCACCTCGCAGATCGACCTGCTGGACGTGCAGCGCCAGCGCCTGCAGGCGCAGGATGCCGCCGCCCAGGCGCGCCTGCAGCTGCTGGTGCGCTACGTGGGCCTGCAGAAGAGCCTGGGCCTGGGCTGGCAGGACGCCCCGCCGGTGGCCGCGCGGTGATGCGTTCCGCCGGGCCATGCCCCCGCGGGCCCTCCGGCCCGGTAGGTGCCGACCGTTGGTCGGCACGCATTTGCGCCCCCCGGCCGGTAGAATGGCCGCCGCTGTCCACCGCCCGCTCCCGGAGCCCCCATGCCCGTTGAAGCCCAGCCGGAAGCCGCCGTCGTCGATGCGAACGGTGCGCCCGGCTATCTTTCCATTCGTGACCTGCGCAAGGAATTCGACGGTTTCGTCGCCGTCGACGACGTCAACCTGGACGTGCGCAAGGGCGAGATCTTTGCCCTGCTCGGTGGCTCGGGCAGCGGTAAATCGACCCTGCTGCGCTGCCTGGGCGGCTTCGAGACGCCCACCAAGGGCAGCATCACCCTCGATGGCCAGCGCCTGGATGCACTGCCGCCGTACCAGCGGCCGGTCAACATGATGTTCCAGTCCTACGCCCTGTTCCCGCACATGACGGTCGAGCAGAACATCGCCTTCGGCCTGAAGCAGGATGGCCTGGCCAAGGATGCGATCAGCCGTCGCGTGGGCGAGATGCTGGACCTGGTGCAGATGGCGCACCTGGGCAAGCGCAAGCCGCACCAGCTGTCCGGCGGCCAGCAGCAGCGCGTGGCGCTGGCACGGTCGCTGGCCAAGGGGCCCAAGCTGCTGCTGCTGGACGAACCGATGGGCGCGCTGGACAAGAAGCTGCGCTCGCAGATGCAGCTGGAACTGGTCAGCATCATCGAATCCTCCGGCGTGACCTGCGTGATGGTCACCCACGACCAGGAAGAGGCCATGACCATGGCCACCCGCATCGCGGTGATGGATGCCGGCTGGATCCAGCAGGTCGGCAAGCCCGATGAGGTCTACGAGCAGCCCGCCAACCGTTTCGTTGCCGGCTTCATCGGCTCGGTCAACCTGTTTGAAGGGGTCATCGACGAGGACCTTCCCGAGTACGTGACCGTGCGCTCGCCGCTGTTCCCGGCGCCGGTCTACATCGCCCACGGCATCACCTGCTACGAAGGGCAGCCGGTCGCGTTCGCGCTGCGCCCGGAAAAAGTGATGATCGGCAAGGACGAGCCGGACGCGCCGACCAACAAGGCGCAGGGCGTGATCGAGGACATCGCCTATTTCGGCAGCCATTCGGTCTACCACGTGCGCCTGCCCAGTGGTGCCAAGGTGCTGGCCAACTTCGCCAACTCGCAGCGCTGGGCCAGCGATGGCCTGACCTGGGGCGACCAGGTGTGGGTGCACTGGCGTGACAACGACGGCGTGGTGCTGACCTCATGAGCGCGGCGGGCCTGAAGCGCTGGCTGCCGGGCACGCGTGCCACGGTCATCGGCATTCCCTACCTGTGGCTGCTGCTGTTCTTCGCGGTGCCGTTCCTGATCGTGCTGATGATCAGCTTCTCGCACAGCCGGGTCGGCTCGCCGCCGTATACCTGGCTGCTGCAGTACGTCGATGGCGCGTTCTCGCTGAAGCTCAACCTCGAGAACTACCTGGCGCTGTTCCGCGATTCGATCTACGCCCAGGCGTTCCTCAGCTCGATCAAGATCGCGGCCATCTCCACCTTCCTCACCCTGCTGATCGGCTACCCGATGGCCTATGCCATCGCGCGCCTGTCGCCGGCCGCGCGCAACGTAGCGATGATGCTGGTGGTGCTGCCGTCGTGGACCTCGTTCCTGATCCGCGTGTATGCGTGGAAGGCGATCCTGGACCGCAACGGCCTGCTCGACCAGTTCCTGCAGTTCACCGGCCTGCAATCGCTGATGACCAGCATGGGCCTGCCCAAGCTGCAGCTGATCGACACCCCGACCGCGGCCTACATCGGCATCGTCTACTGCTATCTGCCCTTCATGGTGCTGCCGCTGTACGCCAACCTGGTCAAGCACGACAACCGCCTGCTGGAAGCGGCCTACGATCTCGGCGCCAAGCCCTGGCAGGCCTTCCTGCGCATCACCCTGCCGTTGTCCAAGGCCGGCATCATCGCCGGCTGCATGCTGGTGATGATCCCGGCGGTGGGTGAATTCGTGATCCCGGAAATGCTCGGTGGCTCGGAGACGCTGATGGTCGGCCGCCAGCTGTGGAACGAGTTCTTCAACAACCGCAACTGGCCGGGCGCTTCGGCCATGGCGGTGGCGATGATCCTGCTGCTGCTGGTGCCCATCCTCTGGTTCAACCGATCCCAGCAGCGCCTGCTGGAAGGGAAACAGGCATGAGCCCGCGTAGCGCAAAGGGCCTGGGCCTGGGCGTGCTGGTGCTCGGCTTCGCCTTCCTGTACCTGCCGATCCTGCTGTTGATGTTCTATTCGTTCAACAGCTCGCGGCTGGCGATGGTCTGGGCCGGGTTTTCCACCCGCGCCTACAGCGATCTGTTCGCCGACCGCGCGCTGATGGATGCGATGTGGACCAGCCTGGTCGTGGCGTTCTGGACCGCCTGCACCGCCACCGTGCTGGGCACGCTGGCGGCGATGGTGATGACCCGCTTCCGCCGCTTCCGTGGCAAGCAGGTGTTTGGTGCGCTGGTTACCGCGCCACTGGTCATGCCCGATGTCATCCTGGGCTTCTCGCTGATGGCCCTGCTGGCCTCGATGGGCGCCATCCCCGGTTTCCCCGCGCGCGGCCTGGCCACCATCTGGATCGCCCACGTGACCTTCACCCTGTGCTTCGTCACCGTGGTGGTGTCCTCGCGCCTGCAGGAAATGGATCTCTCGCTGGAAGAAGCGGCGATGGACCTCGGCGCCAGCCGGCTGACGGTGTTCGGCCGCATCACCTTGCCGATCATCGCCCCGGCACTGGTCGCGGGCTGGCTGCTGGCCTTCACCCTGTCACTGGATGACGTGGTGGTTGCCAGCTTCGTCGCCACCCCGGGCTCGACCACGTTGCCGATGAAGGTGTTCGCCTCGGTGCGCATGGGCATCAGCCCGAAGATCAACGCGCTGGCAACCCTGCTGGTGTCGGCGGTGTCGGTGGCCGCAGTGATCGGCTGGTACATCAACGCGCGTGCCGAAAAGCGCCGCCAGCGCGACCTGCAGCTGGCCCGCCAGGACAACGGCTGAGGCCCGCACGCCGCCGCCATGCGGCGGCAACACCCGGCTCACGGGATCGGGCGCACACTGGGGATCTGCCTGATGGAGATCCCCCATGACCGTCGAAATCGTCAACCCGGCCACCGGCCTGGTCACCTACCGCCATGAACTGCTCGGCGCGGCCGACATCGAGCAGCGCCTGCAGGCCGCCGCCGACGCGTTCCCGGCGTGGGCCGAGCGCTCGCTGCAGGATCGCGGCGCCATCCTCAAAAGCATCGCCGCCCAGCTGCGCGCACGCCGCGACGACCTGCAGCAGGCGATGACCGGCGAGATGGGCAAGCTGAAGGCCGAGGCGCTGGCCGAGGTCGACAAATGCGCGGCCGCCTGCGAGTTCTATGCCGGCCACGCTGCCGATTACCTGAAGCCACAGATCATCGACACCGAGGCGCAGCGCAGCTATGTGCGCTATGAGCCGATTGGCTGCGTGTTCGCGGTGATGCCGTGGAATTTCCCGATCTGGCAGGTGTTCCGTTTCCTGGCCCCGGCGTTCATGGCCGGCAATGTCGCCCTGCTCAAGCACGCCAGCAACGTGCCGCAGTGCGCCGACCTGATCCTGGCAGTGTGCCGTGACGGCGGCCTGCCGGCAGGTGTGTTCGATGTGCTGCATATCAACAACGACCAGGCGGCCGATGTGCTGCGCGATGCGCGGGTGAAGGCGGTGACCCTGACCGGCAGCGAGCGGGCAGGGCGTTCGATTGCCTCCAACGCCGGCAGCCAGCTGAAGAAATCGGTGATGGAGCTCGGCGGCAGCGATGCCTTCGTCGTGCTCGACGACGCCGACCTGGACAAGACCGTCGCCGCCGCAGTGAAGTCGCGCTTCGACAACAGCGGGCAGACCTGCATCGCGGCCAAGCGCTTCATCGTGGTCGATGCGGTGGCCGATGCCTTCACCGACCGCTTCGTCGAGGCCGCCGGCCAGCGCCAGTACGGTGATCCGAACGAGCGTGGCACCACGCTGGCGCCGATGGCGCGTGCCGACCTGCGCGATGAACTGCACAAGCAGGTACAGGCCAGCGTGGCCAAGGGCGCGCGCGTGCGGGTGGGCGGCGAACCGATTGCCGGCACCCACGCGGGCTACCCGGCCACGGTGCTCGACCAGGTCGGGCCGGGCATGCCGGCCTACGACGAGGAGCTGTTCGGGCCGGTGGCCGCGGTGATCCGGGTCAAGGACGAAGCCGAGGCCCTGCGCGTGGCCAACGACACCCGCTTCGGCCTGGGCGGCAGCGTGTGGACCGCCGACGTGGTGCGCGGCGAGCGCTTCGCCCAGCGGATGGAATGCGGCGCGGCGTTCGTCAACGCCATCGTCAAGAGTGATGCGCGCCTGCCGTTCGGCGGCAGCAAGGAGTCGGGCTTCGGCCGCGAACTGGCCGACCACGGCATCCATGAGTTCATGAACATCAAGACCGTCTACGTGGCCTGATCCCGCTTCTGTAGAGTCGAGCCATGCTCGACTCTGCGCTCTCGTAGAGTCGAGCTTGCTCGACTGCTTTGGCACGCATCAGTCGAGCAAGCTCGACTCTACAAAAAGCGCCCTACAGCCATCTGGCGCGCTTGAACAACCGGTACAGGCCCACGCACACCACGGCCACGCCGACGATCATCAACGGGTAGGACCACGGCTGGTTGAGCTCGGGCATGTGGCTGAAATTCATGCCGTACCAGCTGGTGATCAGCGTCGGCGCGGCCAGCAGTGCCGCCCACGCACCCAGTCGCTTCACCGTCTCACCCTGCGCCAGCGTCACCAGCGACAGGTTGACGCTCAGGGCCGTGCCCAGCATCTCGCGCAGCGTATCGATCACATCGCTGATGCGCGCGGCGTGGTCGTGCACGTCACGCACGTACAGCTTCACTTCGTCGGGAATCAGCTCGCCCTGGTAGCGGCGCAGCTGCGCCAGCACGTCCTGCAGCGGCGCCACCGCCATGCGCATCTTGTTCAGTTCGCGCTTGAGTTCGTACAGGCGCGTCACCGTGCTGCGCTTGTAGGTCTCGGCGAAGATGTCCTTCTCCAGCAGGTCCAGCGTGTCGCGGAAGCGGGTGGTGATCGGCAGGTAGTTGTCCACCACGAAATCGGCCACCGCGTACAGGCAGTAGGACGCGCCCATCTTCAGCAGCTGCGGTTCGCGTTCCACCCGCGCGCGCACCGGTGCATACGACAGCGATGCACCGTGGCGTACCGTCACCAGGAAGCGTGGGCCGAGGAAGGCGTGGGTTTCGCCATACTGGATGCGCTCGTCGACCATCTGCGCGGTGGTCATCACCACGAACAGTGAGTTGCCGTAGGCCTCGGCCTTGGGTCGCTGGTGCGCGTTGCGCGCGTCCTCGATGGCCAGGTCGTGCAGGCAGAATTCTTCCTGCAGTTTCAGCAGCACGTCATCGTTGGGGTCGAACAGGCCGACCCAGACGAAACCGTTGCCACTGGCGATCACGTCGCTGATGGCATCCAGGCTGATGTCGTGGCGCTTGCCCTGGTCATCGTAGTGGACGCAGTTGATGACGCAGGCGGGGTTGTTCGATGCGGGGGCGGAAGCGGAGGCGGGCAATGACATGCCCGCCATCCTGCGTCAGCGGGGTGTTTCGGACAAGTGAGGACGACGCGCCAGCACCCAGGCCAGTGCCACGTGCACCGGCAGCAGCAGCACGATCCACTGCACGTTGTACTGCGCCTGCAGGCTCAGCCAGTGCAGCACGAGGGCGGCCACCGACTGCGCGGCCAGCAGCCACAGGACGATGCTGAACATGCGCCCGGGCACGCGCCGGCGCAGCAGGGCGATCGCGCCCGGCAGCAGCAGCACCGCCAGCGGCGAGAGCAGCAGCAGGTTGCGGTTGGCCCAGGCGGCGTAGTGGATGCTGAAGCCCCACAGGAACACCAGCACGCCGCCGAACAGCGCACACAGCAGCCAGAACGGCAGGGCCAGCCCGGCCAGCAGGCGTGGGCGGCTGCGCAGGGCCAGCACGCCGGCGGCGATCACCAGGCCGCACAGCAGCCACGGCCACCAGCGACGGGCGAACTCCTTCGGTTCGGCCGCGATGCGGTGCGGCAGCAGTTCCTGCTCGCTCTGCACCAGTGGCCGGCCATCGCTGTTGCGCACCTGGCGCAGCGCATCGGCCAGGCGCATCGGCACGAAGGCTTCCTGCCAGCGCGACAGCGGCTGGTCGGCGAAGGGTCCGAGGCCGACGTCGAAGCCCAGCCACATCCACGGTGCCGGCGAGGCCAGGCGCACCGATTCGCTGCGGTAGGTGTTGCCGCGCGAACGCCCGGACAGCTGCGCATGCAGGCCGCCATCCAGTGCTTCGTTCAAGGTGTCGCGCACCATCGTGGCGCAGTTGGCGGTGTAGTAGTCGTAGTGGTAGCGCGCGTTCTCCGGCTTCGCCCGTTCGGCCAGGCCGGCGGCCAGGGCACGGGCCTGGTCGGGGCGCAGGTCCAGCCACTGCACGCTGGCACCGCGGCCGGTCTCGTCGTAGTACGACAGGTCCTGCTGCAGCGGCAGCGCCACCAGGTAATACATCATGTCGCCGCGTGCGAAGCGGCTGATGAAATCATCCTCGGACGGATCGAAATAACCGAAGTTGTACGAGATCGCCTCGCCGCTGACCGGGTCGAGAACCACGATGGCGTCGTGGCCGAAGCGCTCGAAGAACACCGTGCCCGGCTGCATGGTCACCACGCCGATGCGCGGCGCCGGTGCCTCCTGCGGGCTGGCGACGCCGGCCGCCGGGGCGGCCGAAGCCGCCGAGGCCGCGTGTGCGAAGGCGGCCTGCGGCAGGGCCATGGCCAGCACGCACAGTGCCAGCCACAGGGTCAGGCGCGCGCTCAGGCGCATTGGCGAGAACGGGCCCCGGCGCTTCAAGCGTCGTCCTGCTCGTCCGGCGGCAGCACCGTCACATGGAAGGCCTGCACCCGGCGCGCATCGGCACGCGCCACGCGGAACATGAAGCGGTCCAGCGCCAGTTCGTCGCCCACCTCCGGCAGGTGGCCGATCGCTTCGGTCACCAGGCCGCCGATGGTGTCGTAGTCCTCGTCGGAGAACGTGGCACCGAAACGCTCGTTGAAATCACCGATCGCGGTCAGTGCATCGACCACGTAGCGGCCGTCGGCCTGGATCGCGATCTGCGCCGACTGGTCCTCGGCCTCGTCATGCTCGTCGTCGATCTCGCCGACGATCTGTTCCAGCACGTCCTCGATGGTGACCAGGCCGGCGACACCGCCGTACTCGTCCACCACCATGGCCATGTGGTTGCGCGACAGGCGGAACTCCTTCAGCAGCACGTTGAGCTTCTTCGCCTCGGGGATCAGCACCGCCGGGCGCAGCAGCTCGCGCACGTTGGCCGGCCCGTTGTCGGCGACCACGCCGCGCAGCAGGTCCTTGGCCAGCAGGATGCCAAGGATGTCGTCCTTGTTCTCGCCGTGCACCGGGAAGCGTGAGTGGCCCGATTCGACGACCTGTTTCATCAGGTCCAGGAACGGCGCCTCGACCGGCAGAGAGACCATCTGCGAGCGCGAGATCATCACGTCGCCCACGGTCAGCTCGGCCACCGAAATGGCGCCTTCCATCATCTTCAGGGTATCGGCGGCGATCAGACCCTCCTCCTGCGCGGTGTGCAGGACAGCGACCAGCTCGTCGCGGGTATGGGGTTCGCCGGAGAAGGCGGAGGTCAGGCGTTCAAGCCAGCCGCGCTTCTTTTCATGGGGCTCCAGGGAGGAGCTACTACTGTCGTCTTCTGACATCTCTGGAAAAAGGGCACCCGGCAAGCCGGGCGTTGCCCCAAGTCTAGCAGGATGTTGGGGCCTTTCAGTGACCGCCGCCGGCGGCGGCCGGAACCTCGTCCTCGGCCGGCAGATCCAGGCTGTAGGTGCAGCCGGCCAGGGTCTTGCCGGGGTGGCTGGCCACCGTCGACACGCTGAGGATGATCGATTCGATCTGGGCCTCGCCGGTCCTGGGGTTGGTCACGTCGCGGCTGACCACCTCGCGGCCGGCCATGAACTTGCCGTCCTGGTCGTAGCCGGTTTCCAGTTCCAGGCGCTTGGCCAGCGGGTGCGGGTCGGCCTGGTCCAGCACGGCCATCACGCTGGCGCCGGCCAGGGCCACCCGTTCGGTCTGCTGGCCGAACACGGTGATGGGATTGGCCAGGCGGAATTCGCTCATGAACTGGTTGCCCTGCGGCAGCGGCTGCAGGCCCTGGGCCACGGCCTTCAGCGGGTCGGCCAGCAGCGGCGCCAGCGCGGCATGCTCGGCTACGCCCTGGCGGCATTCGATCAGGGCCGGCAGGTCCAGCGGGGCGGCCGAAGCGGTGGCGGCGAAAGAGGCAAGCAGCAGGGGCAGGGCAGTACGCAGCAGCACAGGCATGGGATCCGCAATGAAGGTGCCCGGACATGGTAGCGGCGGTGGGGCGCGCCCGCGACCGCGACCGGACAGGCCGGGGCGCACCCGGGGGGCATGCTCAGCCCTGCGAGGTACGGCCCAACAGGGACCGCATGCGCCCCAGCGAACGGCGAGCCACGGCGCGCAGCGCCATCACCGGCAGGGTCAGCATCGCCGAGAGCAGTGCCACGTGCACCAATTGCAGCACCGCACGCAATGCAAGCTGCAGGGGGCCCGATTCCAGCAGCCAGTCCGGTACATCAGCGACCGAACGAGGAATGACGATCATGTACACCGTGGCAAGTACGAGCAGCGCCCACAGCTGCGCACGGCTTGCATGGAAGAACGGCAGGCTGCTGCTGTCGCGTCCCAGGCGCTTCTGCAGGACCACGCGCCAGCAAACCGGCGCGGAGAATGCGCCGATCAGGATCAGCACCATCGACGTCATCCACAGCGTGCCGTTGCTGCTCACCGGCCCAGGGCCTTCCAGCAGGTGCGGGCCGACCACGCCTACCGCCAGGGCGGCCAGCAGGCTGGACGGCGACAGCACGGCCAGCGTGCGCAGCAGCCAATGCCGGCCATCAGGGTGGCGGGCGCTGAGGCGGTGCAGCAGGTTGGCGGCGACCACCAGCAGCAGGGCAAAGATTGCCGTTTTGGCCAGCATTGGCCCCATGTCACCCATCATCGTCCGTGTCTCCGGGGAGGTTGCAGCTGCAGGATAGCGCCGTACGCGGCTCAGCGCTCGCCGGCGTAGGGGTCTTCGATACCGAGCTCGGCCAGGATCTCGCGCTCGAGCTGTTCCATCGCCTCGGCTTCCTTGTCGTCCTCGTGGTCCCAGCCCAGCAGGTGCAGCACGCCGTGCACGGTCAGGTGCGCGTAGTGGGCATTCAGGGCCTTGCCCTGCTCGTCGGCCTCGCGGGCCACCACCGGCGCGCAGATCACCAGGTCACCCAGCAGCGGGAATTTCACGCCCTTGGGCAGGCCTTCGGGCACATCGGCCGGGAAGCTGAGCACGTTGGTGGCGTAATCCTTGCCACGGTAATGCCGGTTCAGCGACTGGCCTTCCTTGGCATCGACCACGCGGATGGCCAGGTCGGCCTCGCGGATACGGCCCTTCAGGGCGGCGGCCACCCATTTGCGGAAGCTCACCGCCGCCGGCAGCCCGGCGCGGGGCAGGGCGTAGCTGATGGCGACATCGAGGCGGACGGGGCCCTTGGTCATGACATTTCCGGCATTCAGATCTGAGAGGCGACAGTATCGCGCGTGTGGCGTCCTACTGCGACGTCCAGTCGTCGGCGTCGTAGTCGATCCTCATCCTTTCGGTACCTTCCAGCGGAGCCCGGGCCGCCTCGCGACGGCAGCGTACGGTTATTCGGCGCCCGGCTTGAGCTGATGCAGGTCGCGGCGGTCGTAGGCATTGACGATACGCGCCACCAGCGGGTGGCGCACGACGTCGCGTGACTCGAAGAACGTGAAGGTCACGCCTTCCACATCGCGCAGCACGTCGATGGCATCGCGCAGGCCCGACTTCACGTGCTTGGGCAGGTCGGTCTGGGTCAGGTCGCCGGTGACCACTGCAGTGGAGCCGTAGCCCAGGCGGGTCAGGAACATCTTCATCTGTTCGATGGTGGTGTTCTGCGCTTCGTCCAGGATCACGAACGCGTCGTTGAGCGTGCGGCCGCGCATGTAGGCCAGCGGCGCGATCTCGATGACGTTCTTTTCCAGCAGCTTGACCACCTTCTCCACGCCCATCATTTCGTACAGGGCGTCGTACAGCGGGCGCAGGTAGGGGTCGACCTTCTGGCTCAGGTCGCCGGGCAGGAAGCCCAGCTTCTCGCCGGCTTCCACCGCCGGGCGCACCAGGATCAGCCGCTGCACGCGTGACTCGTTGAGAGCCTCGACGGCGCTGGCCACGGCCAGGAAGGTCTTGCCGGTACCGGCCGGGCCGATGCCGAAGTTGATGTCATGGGTCGCGATCTGGTGCAGGTAGCGGCCCTGGTTGGCGCCGCGGCCGCGCACGGTGCCGCGCTTGACCTTGATCGCCACATCCTGCGCTTCGTAGGAACGCTCGGCGATCTGCTCGACATTGGCCTGCGCCATGCGCAGGTGGATGGCGTGGCTGTCAAAGGTGGTCTCGGCGGCTTCGACATACAGCGCTTCGATCAGCTTCTGCGCTTCGATGATCGCCTCGCCCGGCCCGCTGATGCGGAACACGAAGCCGCGGTTGGCGATCTCCACACCGAGCTTCAGCTCGATTTGTCGCAAATGCCCATCAAAGGGGCCGCACAGGTTGGCCAGTCGCTCGTTGTCTTCCGGCGACAGGGTGAAATCTCGATGCTCGATGCTTTTCATTGATCGGGTAGGGCGGAAGCCTTGCACCACAGTGGATTCAAGCAGCAAGGGTAGCGCGCGGCAGGGCCGCACGGCCAGCGTCGGGCGTTTTCCACACCCCGTGTGGACCGGGCCGCAGGAAACCTGTGGATAGACCCCTGTATCGCTTGTGCCACAAGCCTCATGAGCCGGTGGTGAAAAAACCGTCATGGCCGACGTTGGCGGATGTGACGGGAACTTGACGGCGGCCGGTCCGGGGATGAATATCGGCCCCGAGTCCCAATGGAACAGGGTCTTCCGCGAGGATCGGCGCAGGGCGCCGGGTCAGACGCGACCGCCAAGGGAAGTCGGCGGCCGGGCCTGGTCAGGTCCGCGTGGAAGGTGGCATCAGGCCATCGCCGGCGCAGGAGCGCCTGGCACAGGAGAAGTCATGGACGCTTCACGTGCGCATTCCGCGCTTGCTTCGCTGGTCGGGCTGGAGCCCGATCACCAGCTGCACCGCCTGCAGGCCGAGGGCCTGCCGCCGTTGTTCGTCGAACAGTGGTGGGGCCATGAACACCTGGCCAGCGGATTCGATTACTGGGTGGATGTGCTGCACCCGGATGCCAACCTGCCGCTCGACGCCTGGCTGGGCCGAAGCGGGGCGCTGGTCACCCGCCTCGACGACGGGCAGGACCATCACCGCTGGGGGCATGTTGCCGAGGCCTGCCTGCTCGGCAGCGATGGCGGACTGGCCCGCTACCGCCTGCATCTTGTGCCATGGACGTGGTTTCTGGGTCATGCCCGGCACAGCCGGGTGTACCAGGAGCGCCCCGTGCGCGATATCGTCGAGGACGTGCTGGGCGGGCATGGCGATCTGGCCCGTTGGCGCTGGAGCGACGATGCCGTGGCTGCCCTGGCCACCGCGCCCGTGCGCAGCTACTGCGTGCAGTACCGGGAGCCGGATCTGGCATTCGTGCTGCGCCTGCTCGCCGAAGAGGGAATTGCCTGCGCCTTCGACGGTGACAGCGGCGACGGACTGACCCTGGTGATGTCGTTCGACAGCACCGTGCAGCCGGAAAACCCACAGTCGGCCCGCGATGGCGGCATCCGCTTCCATCGCAACGACGGCACCGAGGCGACGGACACGCTGCAGCAGCTGGGCCCGCACCGCCTGTTGGGCAGCAACCGCCTGTCCCTTTCCACCAGCGACTATCAGGGGCCGGTGGTGCGCCATGTCCAGCTGCCCTTGCAGGGCGCAGGCAGCAGTCCGCGCGAGATCTACGAGCCCGTCGGCGCCCATGCCTTCGCCCATGCAGATGACGGGCAGCGCCGGGCCCGCCGCGCGGCGGAGGCGCATGAAGCGGGCCTGGCCGGTTGGGTGGGGGCGGGGAGTATCCGCAGCCTGCAGGCCGGTCGCTTCATCCGCGTCCTGGGCACCGGCTCGGGTTCCGCGCCGGTGATCCTGCCGATCGAAGTGCTGCACCACGGGTGCAATCCATCGCCACTGACCAAGGCATCTGCACCGTCGCGCGCCGAGGCACCCGCCGCCTGGCGTGATGCCAGCCAGGCGCTGCCGGGTGCTCCGTTGGACGCCGCGTCGGCCAACGGCTGCGTCAATCGGTTCCGCGCCGTCGACCAGCAGAAGCCCTGGCGGCCCGTGCTGCCCGATGGCACGGGGGAGCGCCTCAATCCGCGCCCGCTTGCGCCGGGCTACCAGTCGGCCATGGTCATCAGCGGTGGCGGCCGCGACGATGCGGACCTGCATGCAGACAGCCAGGGCCGGGTCCGCGTGCGCCTGCATCTGCAAGGGGCTGCCGATGCGGACGCCACATGCTGGATGCGCGTGGCGCAGCGCTATGCCGGGCCGGGTGTCGGGTCGCAGTTCCTGCCGCGTGTCGGCCAGGAGGTGCTGGTCGGCTTCATCGAAGGCGACATCGACCGGCCGCTGGTGCTCGGCGCGCTCTACAACGGTCGCGGAGACGCAGGCATCGTACCCACCCCCGCCGGTGCAGCAGCAGGGGCAGGTGATACCGGGCTGTTCGGGCGAGCTACCGACACCGGTGCCAGCGCGCAGGGCAATGCTGCGGGCGGTCACGCGCCGGCCTGGCATGCGATGGCGCCAGGCGAGGGGCAGCACCGTCACGCCGGGGCGTTGTGGGGTATCCAGTCGCGCGAGTGGTCCGGCACCGGCTACAACCGCCTGGTGTTCGACGATTCCGATGCACAGCTGCGCCTGCAGTTGGCCAGCAGCCAGGCCAGCAGTGAATTGAATCTTGGCCATCTGCTGCACACGGCCGACAACCATCGCGGCTCACTGCGCGGTGAGGGGCTGGAACTGCGTACCGATGCCTGGGGTACGCTGCGCGCGGAGCGCGGCGTGTGGCTGACTGCCAGGCTCCATGGCGCGTCGTCGCCAGCCGGGGAGGTGGTCGCGGCCGGTGCGTTGCTGCAGCAGGCTGCCACTCTGGCCCAGGCCAGCCATGCAACGAGCGCCACGCACGGCACGGTTGGCCTGGCCAGCCACGCGCCACCCGACGACAGCGCGGGTCTGGCCGGCCTGCAGCGTGTCGCCCGTGCCAGCGTTTCCGGCCAGGCCTACGCGCAGGCCTGCGCGGATTGCGCTGGACAGCCTTCAGCCGCCGGGGTGCCACATACCGATGCGCCCACCCTGGCGCTGCACGGCCATGCCGGCCTCGCCATGGTCGCCGGGCAATCCCTGCACTGGAGCAGTGCCCAGCATGTGGCGCTGGCCAGTGGCCAGCACAGCGACGCCAGCGTGGCGGGCCATGCGCGACTGCATGCGCGGCAGGCAATCGGCATGTTGGCTGCCGGCAGCCGCAGCTTTGCAGGCGATGCTGCGCTGAGCATCGTGGCCGGACAGGCCATGCTGGACATCCGGGCCCAGTCAGACCGGGTCAACCTCACCTCGCGTGCCTCGCAACGTGCTGTCAGCGCGCAAGAGGCGCTGGAACTGGCCGCGCCGCGCACCCTGCACATCGCCACGGCCGGTGGCGCCAGCCTCACCCTGGAAGGTGGCAATCTGGTGGTCAACTGTCCCGGCACCGTGACCGTCCATGCGGGGCAGAAGTCGTTCGTAGGGCCGGCACAGCTGACGTATCCCCTGCCGGACATGCCCACCAGCGCGCTCAGCGAACAGATTCCAAAGTTGGCCTTCAGGCTGCAGGACATCCCAGGGCCCCAGGGCCTGCCACTGGCAGGCCAGGCCTGGAAGATCGTGCGCACCCGAAAGGCCCTGGACGTTGAACTGCGTGACGGCGCGCTGGTGCCGGAAAGCTGGGCCGAGACGCTTGCCGAGGGCGAAGCGGATGCGCAGGGTGATGTGAGCCTGGACGATGCACTGTGCGCGAAAATCTGGAACGACGCTGGACGGTTCCCGGGGCGCCTGTTCCTGGTGCATGGCATCGACGTCATTCCACTGCAGCGACCGCGGCCGTACAGCAGCTCGCCCGGCGTGCGCGCCACGATGGACACCCTCGAGGCGATCAACTACGGCAAGACGCTGGCCGACCTGCCCGACGATGCGGCCCTGTACGCCTACCGGCAGCGCGCCGAGTACGAGTTCCAGTCGCATATCGACGCCGACCCGGCCCAGCGCAAGGAGATCTAGTCATGGCAGATGGCACCACACTGGGCAGCGTCCCGCATACCGCCCTGACCTGCCTGGACGGGCAGAAGGGCACCACCAGCGGTGATTACTACGCACCGCCCGATCGCCAGTTCGCGCCTGTCCGGCAAGGCAACAAGGTCGATGCGTTCACCGACGGGCGTTCGGCGATGAAGGCGATGGCGGACGCCATCCGCAATGCGCGGAAATTCATTTTCATCGCCGACTGGCAGATGAATTTCGACACCGAGATGGACGAACGCGGAGGCGCCCACGCCAGTCGCCTCAGTGAACTGTTGTTCGACGCCATCAACCAGCGCGGCGTGGATGTACGGGTGCTGCTCTACGACAGTGTCGAGGCGGCGGCCTATACCCACGAAAACGAGGCGCGTACGGCCTTGTACAAGATGCAGGATGCCAACACGCCGGGGCAGGTGCAGGTCGGCCTGCACAACCCGGCCACCGGGCGCACCGATGCCTTCAATATCGCCTTCTCGCACCACCAGAAGATCCTGGTCGTGGATGGGCACATCGGCTTCGTTGGGGGCCTGGACATCGCGCATGGTCGATGGGATGACGGCAACTTCGACGTGGTCTGCGACCCGGCGCTGCACGTGCTCAATGACCACTACAACAACTGCCTGAGCAAGTTCCGCGGCATGACGAGCGCGGAGCAGGAGCTGACCCTGGACAAGCCCGATACCAGCCCGGACGCGGCTGGCCGTGTGCGCCCAGGCTTTGCCCAGGCGTACGTGCCGGGCCTGGCCATCGCACTGGACCGGATGAAGGCGCAGTGGGACGCAGGCGCTGCGCTGGCCGAACTGCAGGACTACGCGGACAAGCTGGGTGTGCCGGAGGCGCTGGAACGCGAGGGCATCCGCAAGCTCGCAGAATGGGTCATCCCAGGCATGGAAGAAGCAACAAAGGTGCAGCGTACGGTCGCCAAGACCTTCCTTGCCATCAAGGGCTGGCTGACAGAAATCGAGAAGGAGTACGCCGAGGTCACTGCCGCTTCCAACAGGGCCGCCGACGAGGCGGTCAAGCTCAATGTCGGCGAGGCAGCTGCGGCTGCCGCGCGTGCCGCGGAAGCTTTCGCCACGATCCAGGCGAAGAAATTCGGTGAATGGTTCGATGAGCGCAAGGCCGCGGTCAAGGACGCCATTCTGGGCCCGGTCAACACGGCCACCACCGTTGTGGGATATGTGCGCGATCCCGCCTCGTTGGTCAAGGACGCCGAAGCCAAATATGCCGAGATCGAGAGCAAGATCGTCAAGGCGAAGCAGGCCTGGGAATCGCTGGTGAAGTGGATCAACGAGCCGGTGGATCGCATCCAGCGGCTGCTCGACAGCGGGCGCCAGCCACGCATGCCATGGCAGGACGTGCACGCGCGGCTGCAGGGGCCGGCGGTGTTCGATATCTGCCGCAACTTCATGCACCGCTGGAATGCCATGGTCTGGCAGAACCAGCGCGGTGACCGCGAGATCGGCACGGTGGTGCGCGAAAGCTTGAACTGGGGAATCCGGGGTGCCAATGGCCTGGTCGGGACGGATGTGCCCGAGCAGACCACGCTGGCGCGCGGGATGGAACTGACGCCCTTGAGTGATCAGTGGCTGCAGTCCATGGGCGGCATGCAGGAACTGTTTGGCGACCTGACCCGTCCGGGCAAGGCCGGGAATGTCAGCGTGCAGATCGTCCGATCTTCGGGTACGGCACTGCACGCCCTGGAGAAGAAGGGGTGCAAGGAGCTCGGCCTGAAGCTGGATGATGCCAGTTGCCTGCAACCCTACTGGGAGCGCGACCAGCCGATGCATTCCATCCTTGATGCGATGGTCAACTGCATCGCCTCGGCCAGTGCCTTCGTCTACCTGGAGACGCAGTTCCTGATTTCCGACTGCGGATGGTCCGACGCCGGGCCAGGAAGTGCGGTGGAGACCGCGATCAAGGGGGGCGAGCGCCGGGAAATGACCGAGGCCGAGAAGAAAAAGGCAGGCTACGTCGACAAGGGCGTGGGCATGAGTGGTCCCCTTGGAAAGGCCGGCGTGGTCCAGAACATGGTCACGCGGAAGCAGGGCGTGAAGTCAGCGGCCAGCAACCCCTTGGTGGCGGCCATCGCCGCGCGCATCCGCCGCGCCATCGTGGCCAGGCAGGGGTTCCACGTGTACATCACGTTGCCCGTGCATCCGGAAGGCAGCCTGTTCGACGGTGCCGTGCTCAAGCAGCAGTACTGGGTGCAGCAGACGCTGCTGCGCGGCGACGACAGCCTCATCCGCCGCATCTGCCGTTCGCTGATCGCGCGCGACAAGGACATCCGCGAGGTGAGCGTGGAAGAGGCAGACCTGCAGGCGGAGGTGAAGGCAGGTCGGTGGAAGGAGTACCTGTCGGTAATGAATCTGAGAAGTTACGGGGTGCTTGCCGACATCAACCACAAGAACCACTACGCACCGCACACGATCGGCGCGGACCAGGCCACACCCTTGTATGTGGTGACCGAGCAGTGTTACGTACACTCCAAGCTGCTGATCGTGGACGACGCCGTGGCCATCATTGGAAGTGCGAACTGCAACGACCGCAGCCTGCTGGGCACGGGCGATACCGAGATCGCTGCGGTGATCGTGGATGGTGCGGCCCAGTCGCTGGACCTGGGTAATGGCGTAAAGGTGATAACCCGGAAGTTTGCGCGGGATCTGCGGATGAAGCTCTGGAGGAAGTTCCTGGGGGAGGAAATCCAAGCGTTGCCGGAAAAGAAGGACAAGCCCTACAGCGCTGTTGAATCTGCGGAATTGTATCTGCCTTGGTTCGATATTCAGAGCCCCAGTATCAGGATCGAGAACCCGGCGAGTCCCGCTACGTGGAAGGGGATTAGGGTGCGAGCGGATTCCAACGCGACCACGTACGAGCGCGTTTTTACCAACGTCCCTCGCGATTCGTTTCGGCGGTACGATGCCGTATTCGGAGGGTTTCCGTCTGCGGGTCTGAGTGACAAGGGACATGTCAAGCGCATGTTGTATGCACAACCACCTGACCTGCAGCCAGACTTCATGCAGGAACATAGTGTCGTGAATGACTATGTGACCAGCGCGGTGGGACGGCACAATGTGGGAAAAGCTGTGGAGGCGCTGAAGGCAGGCGAATCACGCGTCAGAGGCTTTTGGGTGGCGATGCCGCTTTTGTGGGGCAACGGCATGGATGACCCCGCCGCAACAATGCCTAACGAGATCATCGCAGCGCTGCCCCTCGGGACTGACCTGCGAGGAGGTACGATGCTGGCGAGACAAAGTGTCGACGAAGGACATGGAGAGCAGGTTTGAATAGATTTACTGTCCCTAGAGTCATGGCCTTTTTCGGTGCAGTATCCTGCGCAAGCGCCGCCTTTGCTGACTGTGCGCCGATGAATGGCGACCTGAGTGCGTCGCCGGATAGAAATGTAGAGATCCGCTTCAGTCCGGAACCCATTGATCGATTCCACATAAGTCTGAGTCGAGCGAACGAGGTCGCACCATTCATCCGCATTGGCGTCTATCCGGAGGTCACAAGACTGGAGAACAAGCCTTTCAGTTCCGAAGGTGGAACGATCTTCTATCTAGAGCCGGGCCCTCAAGGGCCGAGGCTCTGCCGGGTGGAGGAGTGGAAGCGAAGAGTACAAAAGGTGAGTAGCGATGATGCGAGCTCGCTTCCTGCAATCCAGCGGATTCTCCCGTACTTCGAACTTCGGCAAGTTCGCACCATTCACTATGATCCGTCTGGTCTACTTGTATCCAGTCGAAAGATTGATGCGAATGCGCGTGGTAGCACAATTTTTTGTGCGCTCTATGATAAGGAAGGCAGAATTGAAGTGGCAAATGAAAGCTCTGAGACGGATGTTTCAGGTAGTCCGGGCTTTCAGTGTTCGCAGCTTCGTGATGGGCCTGTAAAGAAGGTTACTAGGTATTTCGCCTATCGAGCTGATGGATTCTTGGTTTCGGATATGACCAAGATGGCTACGCGCAAGCCTGGGGAGGGCGTGGGGCAAGAAGATGCCGGTTTTGGAACCGAGGTCACGGATGGTGCCTGGTACGCGCAAGGAGATTTTTACTTCAATGATGGCAACGTCCACCGCCGCGTTGGTGCATCGTTTCAGATGAGCGATAAGCGAGGGCTTACTGGTATACAGAGTGAATCCTTTGCCATCGCGTCATCCGACGCGACGCCCGTCTTTGAGCAACGCAGTCGGGATGAAGGTAGGGAGTTGAACTACACCTTCCCTGGAGAGCGTGTATCGCCAGATGTGCTGAAGGGGCAATTTGACGGCGTAACCGCATATGCGCGTGTTCGTGAGTATTTCCACCGCACCGGACAGCGCATATTCGAGATTTTTGCTCCGGGCGCAAAGCACCCTCGCGAACGCCAATGGCGCACGCTGGATCTGAATCGTCAGGAAAACTACGACGCAAAGGGCAAGCTCACGCGCGTGATCCTGTCCGGCCCTGTCTCTGGTGACGGCTACACCGAGAACCTTCGCGCCTACGCAGAAAAGGGCGTTTTGAAGCTTACGCCTCTCACCAGCGGCTACAGCTCCTACCGCGTGTACGACTATGACGCCACCGGCAAGGAGTCACTCTCGTTCGTCTGCTGGCGCTACGAAGTCTCGACCAACAAGCCCTACGCCCATTTCCCCTGGTGGGAGTCCGACCCCCGCCCCAAGCGTAGTCGTGAAGCCGAACTGCAGTACGGCAGGACGCAGGTGGGCACGCGGTGCGGCACGCCTGACGGCAAGATGATTGTGGAGGGCATGGGCCCGGTGAAGAAGCTGATGGAAACCAAGTACGGCTTTGGGACGACCAAGCTGGGGTTGCCGGGCGAGTAGGGCGAGTCTTCTATCCCGACCACGTGCCAGGCGCCGGCCTGTCGGCGCAGACCACGCTGGCGCGCGGGATGGAACTGACGCCCTTGAGTGATCAGTGGCTGCAGTCCATGGGCGGCATGCAGGAACTCTTTGGCGACCTGACCCGTCCGGGCAAGGCCGGGAATGTCAGCGTGCAGATCGTCCGATCTTCGGGTACGGCACTGCACGCCCTGGAGAAGAAGGGGTGCAAGGAGCTCGGCCTGAAGCTGGATGATGCCAGTTGCCTGCAACCCTACTGGGAGCGCGACCAGCCGATGCATTCCATCCTTGATGCGATGGTCAACTGCATCGCCTCGGCCAGTGCCTTCGTCTACCTGGAGACGCAGTTCCTGATTTCCGACTGCGGATGGTCCGATGCTGGGCCAGGAAGTGCGGTGGAGACCGCGATCAAGGGGGGCGAGCGCCGGGAAATGACCGAGGCCGAGAAGAAAAAGGCAGGCTACGTCGACAAGGGCGTGGGCATGAGTGGTCCTCTTGGAAAGGCCGGCGTGGTACAGAACATGGTCACGCGCAAGCAGGGCGTGAAGTCAGCGGCCAGCAACCCCTTGGTGGCGGCCATCGCCGCGCGCATCCGCCGCGCCATCGTGGCCAGGCAGGGGTTCCACGTCTACATCACGTTGCCCGTGCATCCGGAAGGCAGCCTGTTCGACGTTGCCGTGCTCAAGCAGCAATACTGGGTGCAGCAGACGCTGCTGCGCGGCGACGACAGCCTCATCCGCCGCATCTGCCGTTCACTGATCGCACGCGACAAGGACATCCGCGAGGCGAGCGTGGAAGAGGCCGACCTGCAGGCGGAGGTGAAGGCAGGTCGGTGGAAGGAGTACCTGTCGGTAATGAACCTGAGAAGCTACGGGGTGTTGGCCGACATCAACCACAAGAACCACTACGCACCGCACACGATCGGCGCGGACCAGGCCACACCCTTGTATGTGGTGACCGAGCAGTGTTACGTACACTCCAAGCTGCTGATCGTGGACGACGCCGTGGCCATCATTGGAAGTGCGAACTGCAACGACCGCAGCCTGCTGGGCACGGGCGATACCGAGATCGCCGCGGTGATCGTGGATGGTGCGGCCCAGTCGCTGGACCTGGGTAATGGCGTAAAGGTGATAACCCGGAAGTTTGCGCGGGATCTGCGGATGAAGCTTTGGAGGAAGTTCCTGGGGCAGGCGCTTGAGACGAAGCCTGAGAAGGGGGTAAGCAATTCGTCTTTTCTAATGCAACCGAAGACTACTACCCTTGGTTCAGCGAAGAAGTTCCAACCCTGGAGGTCGACAAACCGGCAAGTTCCAGAACTTGGACGGGAATCAGGGAGCTTGCGGATGCCAATTCGGAAGCTTATCAGCGTGTCTTCACGAATGTCCCTCGCGATTCGTCCCCGCGCTACGATTCCGTGTTTCATGGGTTCCCCGCAGCAGGTTTGAGTGACAAGGGGCATGTCAAGCGCATGTTGTATGCACAGCCGCCTGACTTGCAGCCTGAATTCATGCTGGAGCCGAGCATTGTGACCAACTACGTGACCAATGCTGTCGGTCGGCATGATGCAGAAAGGGCGACAAAGCTGCTGAGAGGTGATGATAAGCGCAAGGGAGTTCAGGGCTTCTGGGTAAGCATGCCGCTGCTCTGGGGCAGCGGCATGGATGACTCTGCTGCCATGATGCCGAGCGAGATCATTGCAGTCGTGCCTGTTCAGGAGGATAGATCAACTGAACTGGCTTACTCGAGTCGGCAGGTCCCCTGGGAACACGGAGAGCAGGTATGAACGGGTATCAATTGTTGAGGGTATTCTTCGTCCTGGGTGGCCTGTGCGCTGTACAGGCTGCGCTTGCCGATTGTGGTTCGTCAAACGAGAAGAATGCACCGTTTCACGGCAGTGAAGTGGTGCTCAAGTTCTCGCCGAGGGAAGTTGGCGAAGGGTCTGCAGTAGCCGCCAGTCTCGATCGTGCGAACACTGATGCCCCCTATGTGCGAATTGACCTGAACCCTCAAGTAAGTGAGTTGAATAATAAGCCGTTCGACTCGAGTGGTGGTTCGGTCTACTACTTGGAAAAAGGCGTTCAAGGACAACGGATATGTCGCGCCGAGCAATGGAAAAAGCGAGAGCACAAGTTGATTGGCGCACAGGTTCCTGAAAGCCTGCACCCTGCAGTCAGGCATGTGTATCCCTACTTCGAGGTCTACAAGACGCACGAGCTTGATTATGATGGGTCAGGTCAATTGACATCGATTCAACAGATTGACGCCGCAGGGCGCAAGGTCACGACATTCTGTGCACTCTATGACGAAAATGGTCGCATAGAAGTGGCAAATGAGAGTTCTGGGTTGATTGTCTCGGATAAGCCAGAGTTTCAGTGTTCGCAGCTCCGCGATATGCCATCCCGCGTTAAAACTCGGTACTTCACTTATCGGCCGGATGGATTGCGCGCTTCCGATGTAGTCAAGCAGGCCACCCGTAAGCCAGGTGAGGATCCCTACCGCGAGGACACCGGCCTTGGAACGGAGGCGACCGATGGTGCCTGGACTGTGGGGGGCTTCGTCAATGTCGACGATGCTGAACTGAAGCGGATTGTCGGCATTCGCTTCTATGGCAGCGAAAAGCGAGGGCTTGTAGGGGTGCAAAGTCCTTCCGCTACGCTGGTTCCATCTGACGCCACTCCAGTTTTCGCAGAGCGCAGTCGGAGCGTGTCGCAGGAGGTGCGGTACACGTTCCCGGGTGAGCGTGTTCCTCCAGAGGTCGCCAAGGAGTACTTTGAAGGAGTCACAGGCTATACCCGTGTGCGTGAGTATCTGCACCGTTCGGATAGCAGGATTTTCGAAGTATTCGGACCGCAGGCAAAGCATCCGAGCGAACGCCAGTGGCGCAGGCTGGATCTGAATCGTCAGGAGAACTACGACGCAAATGGCAAGCTTACGCGGGTGATTCTGTCCGGCCCGGTCTCTGGTGACGAAGGCTACACCGAAAACCTGCGCGCCTACGCCGAGAAGGGCGTTTTGAAGCTCACGCCGCTCACCAATGGCTACAGCTCTTACCGCGTGTATGACTACGACGCTGCCGGCAAAGAGACCCTGTCGTTCGTGTGCTGGCGCTACGAGGTCTCGACCAACAAGCCCTACGCCCATTTCCCCTGGTGGGAGCCTGACCCCCGCCCCAAGCGCAGTCGTGAAGCCGAGCTGCAGTACGGCAGGACGCAGGTGGGCACGCGGTGCGGCACGCCTGACGGCAAAATGATCATGGAGGGCATGGGCCCAGTGAAGAAGCTGATGGAAACCAAGTACGGTTTTGGGACCACGAAGCTCGGTTTTCCGGGCGAGTAAGACTCTCTACGTAAAGCGATGCATGCAAGGAGGCAGTCATATGAAGTCGATGGATGCGAGAAGTACGCGGAAGCGCTGGCACCCAGTGGGGAAGCTGGCGGGGGGCGTGATGCTGGCGTATGCCGTGCTCAGTTCCTCGGCCTCGGCCTGTGGGGGCGGTGTGGCAGACGATCCTTGGGTTTCCCCTTGGAAGATGGAGGACGTCAGCGTTCTGACGTCCCCGCTGATCGAACAGTACGCAACGGAGCTGAGGGGCGCATCGCCCACGGCCGATGGTAGCCTCACGGTTCCGCAGATCAGGCTCAGGAGTTCCAGTTCGGCGGCACGCACGCTTCCTTTCTCGCGGTTGGGTGGGAGCATTGTCTATGTCCGGTCGGAAGGCGGGGCCGGTGAGCGTATCTGTCGCGAGGAACTGTGGCAGAGCCGCGAGTACGATAGCTGGGACTCGGCAGCAGCCGGTCTGGTGCCGCGCGAAGTGCCTTTATCCCCTCCAGTCGCCGTCGACATTGATCCCTCAGCGAAAACAGCGGTTGCCGAGCTGCTCCGGACGATTTCCAACGAATTCGTGCTCGCGGAGGCGCGTGATTATCTCTACGACGACCAGGAACGCCTCGTCGAGATCCGCAAGCACGGGCGTGGACCGGATGGCAGGTTGTTCAGCCAGCCGGTGAGTTGCATAAGATATGACCAGCAGGGCCGCCCGACATGGTCTGCAGAACCATCGCCCCTTTATCTGCGCCGGGCAGATGCCCCGTCCTGTGACCAGATGGATCAGGGTAATGCGCTGGTGCAACGCCTTCTGCTCGACCAGGAGGGCCGTTTCTATGGTTCTATCGCCTCCAAGCCACCGGCGCCATCGACGGGGCAGAACGTGATGGCATCCGTTAGAGGCACGTACGGTTGGACCGGCGTCGCTGCGTACGCGCGTCCTTCCGGGCGGAGCGGGTCGGGATATCAGGCGTATGCGATGGCTCGGCTCGACCAGGGGTTGGGGGTCTACGTGATCGACGGCATGGAAGAGGATCTGTTACCGGCCGATGCGCAGCCTCTCTATCAGGATGCCGTCACCCGGTTGGGCGTGAAGGGTGCAGACCTGCGGTACGACTTCGTCAACGTCACCATTCCCGCCGAAGTGGGAATGAACGGGTTCTCGAAACTGTCGACCTATCCCCGAATCCGTAGTCATCGCGTTGCGGAGAAGATGCGGGTTCACGAAGTCTTTGATGCAGGTTCCCACAAAATGCGCCGGCGGGTCTGGGCCAACGAGTCCGGGCCGATCTATCGCCAGGAGGATTACGATGAGGCTGGGCGCCTGGTGCAGGTCATCAATGCCTGGGAAAATCCTGATGTACCCATGCCGGAAGACGCCATTGCCGCAGATGGATTCGATGCGCGCGTGCTCCAGGGGTCGGGCCAAGGCTACAGAGTGTTTCGCTTTGACCGGCGGGGCCGTCCCAAGCGCGAGCTGGTGTGCGGAAAAATTGTAGGGGGCGCGGAATCACGCGATGAGACGCACTGCGGCAAAGGTGATCGTAGCGTTGTCGTCTACCAGAACAACGGGGTCAGTGGTTTCCTGACGGACACCTATGGATGGCGCGACCGGCCTCTGGCTGCAGGCTCTCCGCTCTAACGCCCAGCTTCTCCACATCCGCTGTGGAACGAAGCCCAATCAACCTGTGGATAGGTGGCGCAGAACCTTGTGCCGAAAGGCTCTGCATGGTGCGGTGAAAAAATCACCACGTCTGCCGTGCTGGCGAGGTCGGCGCCCCCGCAGGGGGCCGACCGGCAGGGGCCGGCCATTGACCGGCACGCCTTACTCCGCCACCACGCGTGCTCGCAGCGAATTGGTCAGTGCCTCGGTGATCACCACGTCGACGAACTGGCCGATCAGGCGCGCCGGCGCCGGGAAGTTCACCGAACGCATGTTCTCGGTCTTGCCGGTCAACTCGTTCGGGTTCTTGCGCGAGGGGCCTTCCACCAGCACGGTCTGCACGGTGCCGACCATCTTTTCAGAGATGCCGGCCGCATGCGCGTTGATGCGTTCCTGCAGGCGCGACAGGCGCGCATGCTTTTCCGCATCGCTGATCGTGTCCTCCAGGTCGGCGGCCGGGGTGCCCGGGCGACGCGAATAGATGAAGGAGAAGCTGTGATCGAAGCCGATGTCCTCGATCAGCTTCATGGTCTTCTCGAAATCGGCATCGGTCTCGCCGGGGAAGCCGACGATGAAATCCGAGCTGATCGAGATGTCCGGGCGCACCGCACGCAGTTTGCGGATCTTCGACTTGAATTCCAGCGCGGTGTAGCCGCGCTTCATCGCCGACAGCACGCGGTCGCTGCCGGCCTGTACCGGCAGGTGCAGGAAGTTGGCCAGCTGCGGCACATCGCGGAACGCGTCGATCAGCGAATCGCTGAACTCCAGCGGATGCGAGGTGGTGAAGCGGATGCGGCCCACGCCATCGATCTCGGCGATGGTGCGGATCAGCAGGCCCAGGTCGGCGAACTCGCCATCACCGTAGGGACCGCGGTAAGCGTTGACGTTCTGCCCGAGCAGGTTGATCTCGCGCACGCCCTGCGCGGCAAGCTGCGCCACTTCCACCACCACGTCCTCGAATGGGCGGCTGACCTCGGTGCCGCGGGTGTAGGGCACCACGCAGAACGAGCAGTACTTGGAGCAGCCTTCCATGATCGAGACGAACGCCGAGGCGCCATCGGCGCGCGGTTCCGGCAGGCGGTCGAACTTCTCGATCTCGGGGAAGCTGATGTCCACCTGCGGGCGCTTCTGCTCGCGGCGGGCGCGGATCAGTTCCGGCAGGCGGTGCAGGGTCTGCGGGCCGAACACCAGGTCCACGAACGGCGCGCGCTTGATGATCGCTTCGCCTTCCTGCGAGGCCACGCAGCCGCCCACGCCGATGATGACTTCACGGCCCTTGTTCTTCAGGCTCTTCCACACGCCGAGCTGGCTGAACACCTTTTCCTGCGCCTTCTCGCGGATGGAGCAGGTGTTGACCAGGATGACGTCGGCGTCGTCCGGGGTATCGGTCAGTTCCAGGCCATCGCTGGCGGCAAGCACGTCGGCCATCTTGGCCGAGTCGTACTCGTTCATCTGGCAACCGTGGGTCTTGATGTACAGCTTGCCTTTCACCTGGTCGGGCTTGCGCGGACCGGCGGGCAGGGCAACGAGCGGGGTACCGCCCGGGGCGGGCGGGAAGACGTCTGGCGTCCCGGTCATGGCGCTTAATCCATTCGGGTGGCGGGAAAGCGGGCAATTCTACCCGCATCCCGCGCTGCCCGCCGTGGCCGGTTGGACCGCATGCCAAGCGGCGGGTAGCGCCGGGCCACGCCCGGCGAAATGCCCAAGGCGCCGCGCTGCGCGCTCGCGGGGCATGGCCCCGCGCTACCCGCATCCCGCGCCGCCCGGCGGTCGTTGCCTGCAGCGGTTACGCCGCCGCCAGCTCCGCGTCGATCTGGCGGGACCGGTCGAACGCGGCCAGCGTGCTCATCCGGTCGATGTAGGCTGCGGTGGCCGGGGCCGGCTGCACCAGTCCGAACTCGCGCATCCAGCCCAGCGCATTGCCCCACAGGATGTCGGCCGCGCTCAGGGTCTCGCCCAGCAGGTACGGCCCCTGCGCCAGCTGCGCCTCGATCACCTGCAGCACGGTCTCGGCATCGTTGTAGGGCGACATCATCCGCGGCGGCGGCTCGCGACGCATGGCCTTGTCGGTCATTGCCGGCTCGAAGCAGGCACCGTAGAAGGCCATCCAGCGCAGGTAGGGCCCGCGCTGCCCGTCACCGATCGGCGGCGCCAGCCCGGCTTCCGGGTACAGGTCGGCCAGATACAGGTAGATGGCCACCTGTTCGGTCACCAGCGCGCCGTTGTGGATGATGGCCGGCACCTTGCCCATCGGGTTGATGGCCAGGTAGGCCGGGGCCAGGTTGGCGCCAGCCTTCAGGTCCAGCACCTGCAGGCGGTAGTCGGCGTCCAGGGCTTCGAGCAGGGCGACGGCGCCGCTCGAGCGTGAACGGGCGGCGTGGTAGAGGGTGATCTGGCGTGCGGTCATGGCAGGGCTCCTTGCGAGGGGTGGTGAACCGGGAGGCCATGCTGGGGCACAATCACGGACGACTTCTGTCCTCGATACCGCATGCGCCATACCGCCCACCGACTGCTGCGACTGATCGCCCTGCTGCAGGCCCGCCGGCACTGGTCCGGGGCCGAGCTGGCCGAGCGCATGGGCGTGGACCGGCGCAGCATCCGCCGCGACATCGAACGCCTGCGCGAGCTCGGCTATCCGGTCCAGGCCTCGGCCGGGGTAGGGGGTGGCTACCGGCTTGGCGCCGGTGCGCCGGTCCTGCCGATGCTGCTGGACGAGGACGAGGCGACCACCCTGGCCATCGCCCTGCGGGCCGCCTCGGCCACCGTGTCCGGCATCGACGACACCGCGCGTGGCCTGCTGTCCAAGCTCGACCCGCTGGTACCGGCACGGCGTCGCCAACAGGCCGGCGAGGTGCACGCGGCCACCGCCACCCTGTCCGACCTGCCGGCCACCGATGCGCGCCTGCTCGGTCGGCTGGCCCAGCACTGCCGGCAGGCGGCTCGGCTGGCCTTTGAATACCGCAGCGCGCAGGACGTGGTGACCCAACGCCAGGTCGAGGCCCAGCACCTGGTCAATTACGGCCGGCGCTGGTACCTGCTGGCGTGGGATCTGGTGCGTGAGGACTGGCGCACCCTGCGCGTGGACCGGATGGGCGCGGTGCAGCCGCAACCGCAGCCGGGCCTGCATCGGCGCACCCCGGCCCCGCCGGACGTGATGGTCCGGCAGGCAGTCAGCCAGGCACCTTTCACCCTGCAGGCCATCCTTCGGCTGGCGGGCAGCCAGGCCGAGCTGGAGGGTCGCATTCCGCCCTGGTGCGGGGTGCTGGAGCCCGATGGTGCCGACCATTGCCTGCTGCGGATGGGGGCCGAGAGCCGCGGCATGATGCTGGCCCAGATCCTCAGCCTGGACAGGCTGCCGCTGGCCCTGTGGACCTCCCCGCCGGAACTGCGGGATGAACTGGCCCAGCGCCTGGCCGGGTTGGGCCAGTTGCTGGCTGTGCCGGCGGTCACGGACTGAGCGGGGCCGCTTGGCAAGCCCGGGCGAAGCTGGGACACTCGCCGCCATGAAGGGGATACTGGGGACAACGGCGATCATCATCGCTGCGCTGACCGCTGCGCCGGCCAGCGCCGGCACCCTGTTCAAGTGCCAGGGCGCCGACGGCGTCACCAGCTATGTCAGCAAGCGCGTGCCCGGCGCGCGCTGCAGCAGCATCAGCTATACCCGCGACACCCGCCGCCCGGCTGCGCCGCGCGCGGTACCGGCCGCCGCGCCCGTGCAGACCGCCAGCACGGCCCCGGCCCCGACCCAGGTGGCCAGTGCCGAGCGCAATCCGGTCGCGGTTGCCGCCAGCGCTGCCAGCCCCGTCGTCGCCGCCACGCCCGCCGCTGCACCCGCAGCCAAGGCTGCCGCCACGCCGCGCGGTGGCCGCATGGTCAGTGGCCAGGTCTATTCGTACATGCAGGACGGGGTGCGCCACTACACCAGTGCGCGCCCCACCCAGGTGGCCAACCTTGGCCCGGTGCGCACCATCCGCTACAGCTTCATGGAGCGCTGCTATGCCTGCGGGGTCAATCCGCGCGTGGACTTCGGCAGCGTGCGCCTCAACACCACCGCGTTCCAGACCGAGATCTCTTCGGCTGCGCGCGAGTTCGGCGTGGAAGAAGCAATCGTGCGCGCGATCATCCATGCCGAGTCGGCCTACAACCCGACCGCGCTCAGCCGCGCCGGCGCGCAGGGCCTGATGCAGTTGATGCCGCCGACCGCCGCACGCTTCGGGGTCAGTGATTCCTACGACGCCAGCCAGAACATCCGTGGCGGCGTGCAGTATCTTGCATGGTTGTTGAAGCGCTTCAATGGCGATCTGACCCTGGCCGCGGCGGGCTACAACGCCGGCGAAGGCGCGGTCGACCGCCACGGTGGCGTACCGCCTTACAGTGAAACCCAGTACTACGTGCGCCGCGTCGGCCAGCTGGCCGATCGCTACCGCACCGAATTGAGCAAGCAGTAGGTGCCGACCGTTGGTCGGCACGCATTCGATGGTAGGTGCCGACTGTCGGTAGGTGCCGACTGTCAGTCGGCACGCGTTCAAAAGATTGTTGCAATGCGTTGTGTGGCGCGAGACGGTTCCGCTACACTCGCCCATGATTCAATGCGGCTCTGGCCCCCACCGGATCCGCTGGCAGCCTTAAAGCTACCTAATCAATATCGGAGTGCCGGATGGCCAACGATGGGGTACACGATCCAGTCAACACCGGACGTCGGCGTTTTCTTTCTGCCACCACAGCCGTGGTGGGCGCCGTCGGCGTCGGATTCACCGCAGTTCCTTTCATCAAATCCTGGAACCCCAGTGCCCGCGCCAAGCTTGCCGGCGCACCGGTGGTGGCCGACATCAGCGCCCTGCAGGAAGGCCAACGCCTGATCGTGGAATGGCGTGGCCAGCCGATCTGGATCGTCAAACGGTCCAAGGCGATCCTGGATGCACTGCATGGGCTGGATGGCCGTCTCAAGGACCCCGAGTCCGGCGAGAAGGACCAGCAGCCGGACTATGTGCTCAAGCAGAACCCCGAGCTGCGCTCGATCAAGCCGGACATCTCCGTGCTGGTCGGCCTGTGCACGCACCTGGGCTGTTCGCCTGAAATGGTCGCCGAGATCCGGCCCGAGCCCTACGACCCGCAGTGGAAGGGCGGCTACTTCTGCCCCTGCCACAAATCGCGCTTCGACATGTCCGGCCGCGTCTTCAAGGACGTGCCGGCGCCGATCAACCTGAAGGTGCCCGCGCACCATTACCAGGACGACAACACCATCATCATCGGTGTCGATCCGCAGGGGGCAGCCTGATGGCCAATATCCTCGCCCGTACCGCCAGCGGCGTGGCCGACTGGGTCAACGCCCGCGCGCCGGGGCTGATGCCGGTCTACCGCAAGCATGTCAGCGAGTACTACGCGCCGAAGAACTTCAACATCTGGTACTACTTCGGTTCCCTGGCGCTGCTGGTGCTGGTCAACCAGATCGTCACCGGCATCTTCCTGACGATGCACTACAAGACCAACGCCGCCGAGGCGTTCGGTTCCATCGAATACATCATGCGGGACGTGGAGTGGGGCTGGCTCATCCGCTACATGCACTCCACCGGGGCCTCGCTGTTCTTCATCGTGGTCTACCTGCACATGTTCCGCGGGCTGCTGTACGGCAGTTACCAGAAACCGCGCGAGCTGGTGTGGATCCTCGGCATGCTGATCTACCTGGTGCTGATGGCCGAAGCCTTCATGGGCTACGTGCTGCCGTGGGGCCAGATGTCGTTCTGGGGCGCGAAGGTCATCATCTCGCTGTTCGGTGCCATACCGGTCATCGGCAACGGCCTGACCGAATGGATCATGGGCGACTACCTGCCCAGTGACGCCACGCTCAACCGCTTCTTCGCCCTGCACGTCATCGCCCTGCCGCTGGTACTGCTGCTGCTGGTGGTGCTGCACCTGGGGGCACTGCACGAAGTGGGGTCGAACAACCCTGATGGCGTGGAGATCAAGAAGGGGCCGAAGGGCAACCGCTGGTCGCCGAACGCCCCGGCCGACGGCATTCCCTTCCACCCGTACTACACGCTCAAGGATGGCGTCGGTGCCGGCTTCCTGCTGATCATCGCGGCCTTCATCATCTTCTTCGCGCCGGCCTTTGGTGGCCTGTTCCTGGAGCATGACAACTTCACCGAGGCCAACCGCCTGGTGACGCCCGAGCACATCAAGCCGGTCTGGTACTACACGCCGTACTACGCGATGTTGCGCGTGGTGCCCAACAAGCTGGGCGGCGTGCTGGTGATGTTCTCGGCCATCGCCATCCTGTTCCTGGTGCCGTGGCTGGACCGCGCGCGGGTCAAGTCCTACCGCTACCGCGGCCTGCTGTCGAAGGTACTGCTGGGGGTGTTCGCGGTGTGCTTCGTCTGGCTGGGCGTGATCGGCTCGGGCCCGGGCACCGACGCGCACGAAACCTACGTCGGGCGGGTGCTGACCTTCCTGTACTTCGCGTTCTTCATCACCATGCCGCTATGGACCAGGTTGGACAGGACCAAGCCGGTACCGGAGAGGGTGACCACCCATGACTGATCGCTGGATGGTCCGGTTGGCCCTGATGGCCACCCTGATGCTGGGCAGTTTCCTGGCCTCCGCCGCCGAGGGTGGCACCAAGCTGCTGCAGGCCGGCAACGACCTGGGTGACCGCGCATCGCTGCAGCGCGGCGCGCAGCTGTACATGAACTACTGCTCCGGCTGCCACGCGCTGAAGTACCTGCGCTATTCGCGCATGGCCCAGGACCTGGGCCTGAGCGAGGAAGAGGTGATGGCCAACCTCAACTTCACCGGCTCGGCGATCGGTGATCCGATCCCGGTGGCGATGCCCAAGGAACAGGCCGAGAAATGGTTCGGCAAGATGCCGCCGGATCTCAGCCTGATCTCGCGGGTACGCGGCAGCGACTGGATCTACACCTACCTCAAGTCGTTCTACCTGGACAGCAGCCGTCCGCTGGGCTGGAACAACGCCCTGTTCGCCAACGCGTCCATGCCCAACCCGCTGTGGGAGATGCAGGGCCTGCAGCACGCGGAGCACGGCAAGGCCGAAGCGCCGGGCATGGACCCGCCGGTCACCGGCCTGCGCCTGGAATCGCCGGGCAACGTCGATGCCGGGCAGTACGACCAGGCCGTGCGGGACATCACCAACTTCCTTGAATACGCCGGTGAACCGGCCGCACTGAAGCGCCAGCAGCTGGGCGTGTGGGTGATCCTGTTCCTGGCCCTGCTGACCTTCCTGCTGTACCTGCTGAAGAAGGAATACTGGAAGGACGTGCACTGATTCTGCGGCCGCCCCAGCGCAAAGCCTATTGGCTTTTGTGATGGTCGGTTGCACACTCGGGGAGGAGTCGACCGCCGGCACGGTGCTGGCGGCGCCGATGCGGCAGGCGGTCCCCTGTCGTGGGAGAGCCTTTGATGGCGGCGAGCGTACGCATGCGCAATACACTGACGCTGTTTTCCTCGAACGATGATGTCCTGTGCCACCGGGTACGCCTGGTCCTGGCGGCCAAAGGGGTCAGCTATGACTTCGTTCCTGTCGACCCGCAGAATCCGCCTGAAGATCTGATCGACCTCAACCCCTACCACTCGGTGCCGACCCTGGTCGAGCGCGAGCTGGTGCTGTACGCCGCCTCGGTGGTCAGCGAGTACCTCGACGAGCGCTACCCGCATCCGCCGCTGATGCCGGTCGATCCGCTCTCGCGTGCGCGCATCCGCCTGGCCATGCTGCGCATCGAACACGACTGGGTGCCGCAGGTGCAGGCCATCCAGTTGGGCAACAAGACCCAGGCCGAGGCCGGCCGCAAGCGGCTGAAGGAGCTGCTGACCGCCTCGCTGCCGCTGTTCAAGGCCAGCAAGTTCTTCCTCAACCCGGAAATGAGCCTGGCGGACTGCGCCATGGCACCGATCATCTGGCGCCTGCAGTCGCTGGACGTGCCACTGCCCAAGGATGGCAAGGCCATCGAGGATTACGGCAACCGCATCTTCCGCCACCCCGGTTTCGTCCGCAGCCTGACCGACCAGGAAAAGAAGCTGCGCGACCTGCCGGGCTGAGCCCGGCGGCCGCATCCCGTCTGCATGCCCACCGGCGTGCAGGCGATCCGCCCCGGCAGGGGCGTCGGGCGCGTACACTTCACGCATGACCGACGACTTCTTCCACATGACCAGCCACCGCCCGTACCTGCTGCGGGCGCTGGTGGAATGGATCAACGACAACCAGCTGACCCCGCACATCCTGGTCGACGCCGGCGTTCCCGGCGTCCAGGTCCCGCCTTCGGCGGTGAAGGATGGCCGGGTGGTGCTCAACATCGCCGAGCGCGCGGTGGTGCAGTTGATGATCAACAACGAGATGGTGAGCTTCTCGGCGCGCTTCTCCGGCACCAGCTATCCGGTGCAGGTGCCGATCAGCGCGGTGCTGGCCGTGTACGCGCGCGAGACCGGGCAGGGCATGGCGCTGCCGGACGATATTCCGGGCACCGAGCCGGCACCGGCCAGCGATGAGCTGCTGCATGAGGGCGAAACGCCGTCAGGCGACACGCCGCCGGACGACCGGCCGCCGACCAGCCCGCCGCCGAAGGGTCGCCCGACCCTGCGCGTAGTGAAGTAACGGCATGTGCCGACCGTTGGTCGGCACACCATGAAACAAGGGTGGGTGCCGACCGTTGGTCGGCACACTTCTACCGCTGCGCTCGCCGGGCATGGCCCGGCGCTACCGCTTAAATGTCCTCTGCATCCTCGACATCCGCGCGGATCTTGCTGATCCGCGCCGCGCCCGGGCCGGTGAACGAGATCAGCTGGTCGCCGCGCAGCACCATGCGCCCGACATGGCGATCAATGCCGTCGTAGGAATACTCGAACTTGAAGGTGCGCTCGAAGCCGAGCCGGCCATCCTCGCCACGCGACAGGCGCATGCCGGTGGCGTGCACCGCCTGGTCGAGCCACTGCACATCGGCGGCGCGGCACGCATTGCGGCCCAGCTCAACGGCACGTTCGGCCGCCGAACGCGCGGCGTTCCAGAAGAAGTAGACGATGCCGCCGGCGATCAGCAGCAACAACAGGGTAGGCATGGCGTCACGCGTGCAGGTTCGATCCCGCAAAGATGGCGGCGAACACGCAGCGGATCAAGCCACCCTGCTCATTGTCCATTCGGGGGCGGTGGGGCCGGCGGCGGTGCCACCCGCAGCGCAGGTGCCGTCAGCTGCAGCAGCGCGGCCCAGTCCTGGCGGTTGAAGCTGCACTCATCCTCGCGGCCTGGCGTGCAGGCGGGCTCGATGCCGTTGCTGCTGCGGTCGCGTGCCGGCGGCAGCTGGATCAGGCCCGTGCGGTCCAGCTGCAGCAGGCGCATGGCCACGGTGTTCATCACGTTGCCACCCACCAGGTACAGGGTCTGGTCGCCGCCGAGGTTGGCGGCCACCACCACTTCGCAGTGCGATTTCCAGTGCCCGACCGAGCCGTTGCCCAGCGCCTGCACCAGCCCGCTGTAGCTCAGCGTGCTGCTGCGGTCACGCAGGAAGCACAGCAGGTCGCCCGGTGCCGGCTTGGCCGTGGCCGGGTCCACCAGCCGGTACGGAACGCCGGACGGCCCGGCCTGGTAGGCGGCGCGGATGTAGTCGATATGCCGCGGCGAGGTGGTGAAGCCGGGCACGCCAGCGCGGGTCATCACCCAGGAAATGAAGGCGGCCGACCACGGGTTGTCCACGAGGAAGGCGCGGCAGTCGCTGTCGGTGTAGCGCGTGCCCAGCGGCGCCAGGCAACTGCTGGCGCCGGGAATGCTGCCCATGGCATTGAGCGTGCCGCTGTCGCGCCAGTAGCTGGCCACGCGTTGCCAGGCGATCAGCCCGTTGTCGGCCAGGTGCTCGCTTTCCGCTTCGGTGACACCGAGGCTGGCCGCGCGCCCTTCGCGATCGATGAAGGGGCGGTACCACAGCCGGTGTTCATTGCAGGCGGCGTTGCGGATGGAGATGGCCAACGGGCTCAGGCCGAAGCGCGGAGGTACGTCGCAGGCTTCGGCGGCGGCGGCTGACAGCGGCGCGGCGGCCAGCAGCAGGCAGGCAGGCAACAGCATCCGGCGCATGCGCGGCTCCTGTGGGGGATGGCCGCAGCGTCGCAGTGACGTCGTGAACGCAGGGTGTGAGAACGGTAGCGCCGGGCCATGCCCGGCGAGCGAAGCGGTAGCGCCCGCGCGCGCCCTCAACCCGGCGGCGGCCCCAGCTTCAGCGACAGGTCGATGGCCTGCACGTGCTTGGTCAGTCCACCGATGGAAATGCAGTCCACGCCGTCCTCGGCAATCGCGCGCAGCCCGTCCAGGCCGACGCTGCCGGACACTTCCAGCGGAATGCGGCCGGCGGCGATGCGCACCGCGTCGCGGCGCAGCGATGCATCGAAGTCGTCCAGCAGGATGCGCTCGCAGCCCGCGTCCAGCGCCTGCCGCAGCTGGTCCAGGTCTTCCACTTCCACCACCAGCGGCAGCGACGGCCACTGCTGGCGCGCGGCGGCCACGGCGGCAGGCAGCGAGCCGGCGGCGCGGATGTGGTTTTCCTTCAGCATCACCGTGTCGTACAGGCCGAAGCGGTGGTTGTCGCCGCCACCGCAGCGCACGGCGTACTTCTGCGCCAGGCGCAGGCCGGGCAGGGTCTTGCGGGTATCGAGGATGCGCGTGCCGGTGCCGGCCACCGCTGCCACGTAGCCGGCGGTGGTGGTGGCAGTGCCGGACAGCGTCTGCAGGAAATTGAGCGAGGTACGTTCGGCGCTGACCAGGCTGCGGCTGCGGCCGTGCAGCAGGGCCAGCACGGTGCCGGCGGCGACGCGGTCGCCCTCGGCCACGCGCCATTCGATGCGCACCTGCGGATCCAGGGCGCGGTGCGTCGCGTCGAACCAGGGGCGGCCGGCGATCACCGCATCCTGCTTGCACAGCAGGTAGGCGCTGTCGGCCTGGTCGGGCAGCAGGGCGGCGGTGACGTCACCGCTGCCCAGGTCCTCGGCCAACGCGCGGGCGACATCGGCCGCGACGAGGGCCGCATCCGGCGTCGGCAGGGCGGTCATGCGGCGGGGAAATCGGCGATCTGCGCGGTCGGGATGGCCTCTTCGGCCAGCAGCACCGGAATGCCGTCGTCCACGCGGAACACCTGCTTGCGGTCGCGGGTCACCAGCGCCTCGCGCAGCGGCTGGGCCAGCGGGTTGCCATCGGCCTTGTTCACCGAGCCGGCGGAAATGGCCTTGTTGAGGGCTTCCAGGCCCTTGCCATCCAGCAGGGACAGGGGCTGGCGGGTGTCCGGCGACACCAGCAGGTCAAGCAGCTTGCGATCCATGGTTCTTCGTCTTGCGTGGAAGACGGCTAGAATACGTCTTTAAGGCAGGTGACGGCCAATGACCCCCAACCCGATCGCGCCGCTTGTCGGCATCGTCATGGGTTCCCGCTCCGACTGGGAAACCATGCAGCACGCCGCCCAGAAGCTTGAAGCCCTGGGTGTTCCGTTCGAAGTGAAGGTGGTCTCCGCCCACCGCACCCCGGACGTGTTGTTCAGCTACGCAGAAGAAGCGGGCCCGCGCGGCCTGCGCGCGATCATCGCCGGTGCCGGCGGGGCTGCGCACCTGCCGGGCATGATCGCCGCCAAGACCGCCGTGCCGGTGCTGGGCGTGCCGGTGCAGTCCAAGGCCCTCAACGGCATGGATTCGCTGCTGTCGATCGTGCAGATGCCGGCCGGCATCCCGGTCGCCACCTTCGCCATCGGCAATGCCGGCGCATCCAATGCAGCGCTGTTCGCTGCGGCGATGCTGGCCAGCGACCAGCCGGCCATCGGCCAGGCGCTGGAAGCCTTCCGCACGCGCCAGACCGAAGATGTCATGGCCCACGACGATCCGCGCCAATGAGCCTGACCGTCGGCATCCTGGGCGGCGGCCAGCTCGCCCGCATGATGGTACTGGCGGGTGCACCGCTGGGGCTGCGCTTCGAGCTGTACGACCCGGCGGCCGACGCCTGCAGCGGCCCGCTGGCGCCGCTCACCGTGGCCGCCTTCGATGACCGCGAGGCACTGGCGGCGTTCGCCGCCAAGGTCGACGTGGTCACCTTCGATTTCGAGAACGTGCCTGCCGACAGTGCGCAGTGGCTGGCCGGGCAGGTGCCGGTCTATCCGCCGCCGTCGGCGCTGGCCGTTGCGCAGGACCGGTTGAGCGAGAAGACGCTGTTCCAGCAGCTGGGGATTCCGCTGCCGGCCTTTGCCGATATCCGCAGCCGCGATGAGCTGGCTGCCAAGGCCGCCGAATTCGGCCTGCCGTGCATCCTCAAGACCCGCCGCCTGGGCTACGACGGCAAGGGCCAGTTCCGCCTGCGCAGCGAGGCTGACATCGACGCGGCATGGGGCGCGCTGGGTGCCCAGGTCGAGCGCACCGGCCTGATACTGGAGGGTTTCGTCGCCTTCGAGCGCGAAGTCAGCGTGGTCGCCGTGCGCGGCCGCGACGGCAGCTTCCAGGCCTGGCCGGTTACCGGCAACTGGCATGTCGATGGCGTGCTCTCGGCCAGCGTGGCCCCGGCCGTGTTGTCCGACGCCGAGCATGAGGCGGCGATTGGCTATGCGCGCCGTGTGGCCGAGCACCTGGGCTATGTGGGTGTGTTCGCGCTGGAGCTGTTCTGCCGCGATGGCGAGCTGCTGGCCAACGAGATGGCGCCGCGCGTGCACAACTCCGGCCACTGGACCATCGAAGGCAGCGAGACCTCGCAGTTCGAGAACCATCTGCGGGCCGTGCTGGGCCTGCCCCTGGGCAGCACCCGCATGCTCGGCCATGCCTGCATGCTGAACTGGCTGGGCGCCATGCCCGATGCGGCACCGGTGCTGGGCCAGGCCAGCGGCCACTGGCACGACTACGGCAAGCAGCCGCGCGATGGCCGCAAGGTCGGTCACGCGACCCTGCGCGACGATGATGCCAACGCGCTGGCCGATGCTCTGCTGCAGGTCGGCCTGGAGCTGGACCGCCAGGACCAGGTGGCCCCGGCCGTGCACGCGTTGCGCAACGGCTGATCCCGGTGATGCCGGCCGCTGGCCGGCAATGCCCACCAAGGTGGGCATCTACGGTAGCGCCGGGCCATGCCCGGCGGCCCGCAATGCCGGCGTCCGCCTCAGCGCAGCTGGCTCTCCGCGAATTCCCAGTTGACCAGTTGCCAGAACGCTTCCAGATAGCGCGCGCGCTCATTCTGGTAGTCGGTGTAGTAAGCGTGTTCCCACACGTCACAGCACAGCAGCGGCGTGCTGTCGCCGGTCAGCGGCGTGCCCGCGTTGCGGGTCGCCTGGATGCCGAGCTGGCCGCCGGGATGCTGCACCAGCCAGACCCAGCCGGAACCGAACAGGCCCAGCGCAGCGCGGTTGAACTCCTCGCGCAGGCGCTGGCCATCGCCAAACTGGCGCTTGACCAGTTCGCCCAGCCGGCCCTGCGGCTCGCCGCCGCCACGCGGGCGCAGGCATTGCCAGTAGAAGCTGTGGTTCCAGGCCTGCGCGGCCGCATCGAACAGCTTGCCCTGGGCCTGGCGGACGATGTCCTCCAATGTCGCTTCTTCCCATTCCGTGCCGACGATGGCGGCATTGACCGCATCCACATAGGCGCGATGGTGGCGGCCGTGGTGCAGCTCCACGGTCAGCGCGGACAGGTGCGGCTGCAGGGAGCCGGGAAGGTAGGGCAGGGCAGGCAATTCGACGGGCATGGACAGGTTCGTGGCCAGGGGGCGGCGGCAGCCGGTTCCATCGGCTTACAATGGCGGCTACCGTGGGCAGTCTAGCCGACCACTGCGGTCGGTTTGTCCGGCGAAGCAAGGAGTGAGGTGTGGCGGTAATGCAGCAAATCCAGGCCGAGGTGGATCGTTACCCGCTCGTGCTGTTCATGAAGGGCACCCCGCAATACCCGATGTGCGGCTTTTCCAGCCGTGCCGTGCAGGCGTTGATGGCTGCCGGTGCCGTCGCCCTGCGTACGGTCAACGTGCTTGAGGAACCGGAGATCCGCGCCAACCTGCCGCGCTTCTCCAACCTGCCGACGTTCCCGCAGCTGTTCATCAACGGGGAGTTGATCGGCGGCTGCGACATCGTCATGGAGCTGTTCGAAGCCGGCGAGCTCAAGCGCATCGTCGAAGAGGCCACCCAGGGATGAGTGCCTGGCCATCGACGTCGGCGACCGATGCGGCGCTCGATGGCCGTCCGTTGCAGGATCGCGTGGTGCTCATCGCCGGTGCCGGTGGCGGGCTGGGCAGTGCCGCAGCCGTCGCGGCCGCCGAAGCCGGGGCCACCGTGGTCCTGATGGGCCGCAAGCCGCGGCGACTGGACCGGGTCTATGCCCAGGTGCAGGCCGTGGGCCCCGAGCCCCTGCTGTATCCGCTGGACCTGGAAGGCGCCGGCCCCGATGACTATGCCGAACTGGCCCAAGCCCTGCAGCGCGAGCTGGGGCGGCTGGATGGCCTGCTGGTCTGTGCCGCGCATTTCCCCGGCCTGACCCCCTTCGAGCTGGCCGACCCGGCCAGTTTCGCCCGCGCCGTGCACGTCACCCTGACCGCCCCGGCGTGGCTGGCCCAGGCCTGCCTGCCGTTGCTGAAACAGCAGGACGACGCGGCCCTGGTGTTCGCCGTCGATGCACCTGAAAGGGTGGGGCAGGCCTACTGGGGCGGCTACGGCGTAGCCCAGCACGGGCTGCGCGGGCTGATCGCCAGCCTGCATGATGAACTCGGCCGCAGCCCGGTCCGGGTCAGCGGCCTGTATCCGGGCCCGCTGCGGACCGCGCTGCGCGCCCGTGCCTATTCAGTTGACCAGGATCCGGCCGCCCAAGGCCCGGAAAAGGCCGCCGCAGCGGCCGTTGCGCTGCTTTCCGCCGGCGGTGCCGCTTGGCGCGGGCAGGTACTTGACGCCAGTCACACTACTGACGCGAGTTAAGTGGACGATAAGACGGAATGAAGGTTCCGTCACGAACTCGTTGCGATCCCGTGCCGTTTGTCGCACAACCGTCACAATGAAGGCGTAGCGTGTTAATCTAGTGTTAACCGTTGCGGCAGCTGCCGTTCACGGTAGGGAACCCCAGATAAATGTCCAGTCAGCCGCCCGCAAGGCTGGTTGGATGCGCTTTTTTTCCGCCATCGCCAACTCGCATCGAGGCTACCGAAAAATGACCCACCCACTCCGGATGTCCAAGCTTACCCTTGGTCTCGTGGCTGCACTTGCTGCCGCTCCCGCCTTCGCCCAGAGCACCTCCGCCGGTGTCGGCGGCCAGGTCGTGTCCGCTGCAGGCCAGCCTGTGGCCGGTGCTGAAGTCACCATCACCCACACCGAGTCGGGCACCGTTTCGCGTGCCACCACCGATGCGTCGGGTCGTTACAACGCGCGCGGTCTGCGCGTGGGTGGTCCGTACACCATCACCATCAACAAGCCGGGTGAAGGCACCAAGACCGAAGAAGGTGTCTTCCTGAACCTGAACCAGGTCAACACCGTCAACGCCAACCTGGCCGGCGATGTGGCTGCCACCAACCTGGACGCCGTCAATGTCGTCGCCACCGGTGGCGGCCTGGACATCTTCAGCGCCACCAAGATGGGTACCGGCACCAACGTCACCCGCGAAACGATGGACGCGCTGCCGTCGGCCAACCGCAACATCCAGGACTACGTCCGTCTGGACCCGCGCATCTCGCAGGTCAGCAAGGCTGACGGCGCGATCTCGGCCGGTGGCCAGAACACCCGTTACAACGCCATCCGCATCGACGGCATCAGCGCCTCCGATCCGTTCGGCCTGGGCTCCAACAACCTGCCGACCGAGCGTCAGCCGGTGTCGATGGACGCCATCCAGGAAATCAACATCGACCTGGCCAACTACGACACGACCATCGCTGGCGGCACCGGTGCGGTGATCAATGCCGTGACCAAGTCGGGTACCAATGAATTCCACGGCACCGTCTACGGTTCCTACCGCGACAAGGAAATGGTCCGCTCGCGCCTGGAAGGTGACACGCAGGACTTCAACGGCTTCGAAGACGAGAAGACCTACGGCATGACCTTCGGCGGCCCGATCGTCAAGGACAAGCTGTTCTTCTTCACCAACTATGAAAAGTACGAGCGTTCGGCCGCCGGCATCAGCCTGAGCGACACCCCGATCGGCCGTGGCACCATCACCCAGCAGCAGATCACCGATGTCCAGAACTATCTGGGCAATCTGGGCTATGACCCGGGCACCCTGTCGGCGCCGAACAGCAAGACCGAGATCGAAGAGTACGCGGTCAAGCTGGACTGGAACATCAACGAGAACCACCGTGCGGCCCTGCGCTACAACAAGATGGAGCAGAACGTCGTTCGCTTCCCGCAGGTCAGCAGCAGCGCCATCTCGCTGAGCAACTTCTGGTACCAGCAGCCGACCGAATACGAAACCTGGATGGGCGAACTGTTCAGCGACTGGTCGGACAACTTCTCGACCGAATTCAAGGTCTCGCACAAGGATTACTCGGCCAACCGCGTTCCGCTGGTCGACATGCCGCAGATCCGTATCCGTTCGGGCAATGACTCGCTGTACGTGGGTACCGAGCAGAACACCCACGTCAACATCGTCGAGTCGAAGGAACTGAGCGCGTTCGGTGCCGGTACCTGGTACGTCGGCGACCACACCGTCAAGTTCGGCTTCGATTACTCGAAGAACGACCTGATGAACTTCTACGGCCGTAACCTCAACGGCGTGTACGAATTCAACAGCGTCAACGATTTCCTGGCCGGCAACGCCTCGCGCTACCAGCTGCGTACCCCGCGTGCCGATGGCACCCGCGCTGACATCCCGGCTGACTTCACCCTGAAGAACACCGGCGTGTTCGTGCAGGATACCTGGGCGATCAACTACAACCTGAGCCTGATGTTCGGCGTCCGCGTCGACATGCCTGACTTCAGCACCCAGCGCCTGTACAACCCGCGCATCGAACAGCTGTACGGCTTCAACAACACCAAGCTGGTCGACAAGGAACTGGTGCAGCCGCGTGTCGGCTTCAACTACACCTTCGACAGCGAGCGTCCGACCCAGCTGCGCGGCGGCGTGGGCCTGTTCGGCGGCGCTGCCCCGAACGTGTGGCTGGCAGGTGCCTACCAGAACACCGGCCTGAACTACGTCGAGTACGACGAGCGCAACCCGCCGGTCGGTTCGTTCACCCCGGATGGCAACAATCCGTACATCCCGGCCGGTGGCCCGGCTTCGGCCCGTCAGAACGTGGACATCATCGCGCCGGGCACCCGCCTGCCGTCGGTGTGGAAGGCCAACCTGGCCTTTGACCACGAGCTGCCGTGGTACGGCATCGTGGCTTCGGCCGAGCTGCTGCTGACCAAGGTCAAGGACGGCATCTACTTCGACCGCCTGGACGTCGGCACGCAGACCGCGGTTGGCCCGGATGGCCGTGCGATCTACTGGAACGCTGCGGGCCGCAACCCGAACAACGGCCGCATGAGCAATGGCCAGAACTTCGGCATCACCACCGGCACCAGCGGTGCAGTTGATCGTGCCAACCGCCCGAGCGACATGGGCGATGTGCTGGTCCTGCGCAACACCGACAAGGGTCGTGGCAGCCAGGCTACCTTCTCGCTGGCCAAGCCGCTGACCGAGAACTGGGGCTGGTCGCTGGGTTACACCTACACCCAGTCCAAGGAAGTCAGCCCGCTGTCCAGCTCGCAGAACACCTCGAACTGGAACAATACGCTGATCTTCAACGCCAACGAGAACGTTGATTACAACTCTCGCTACGCGATCAAGGACCGCATCACCGGCACCCTGGAGTGGAAGCACAACTTCTTCGGTGACAACGCCACCCGCGTCGGCCTGTTCTACGAAGGTCGCTCGGGCCGTCCGTACAGCTACATCTTCTACAACGATGCCAACGGCGACGGTGCAGCCACCAACGACCTGTTCTACGTGCCCAGCGGCCCGGGTGACGTGCTGTTCGGCAGCGTGGTCGGCGGTCGCTTCGTGCAGGATGCGGCCATGGAGAAGAGCTTCTTCGACTGGCTGGCAAAGACCCCGGAACTCGACGCCTATCGTGGCAGCGTGGTCCCGGCGAACGAGCACCGCGCCAAGTGGATCAACTCCTTCGACGTCCGCATCAGCCAGGAATTCCCGGGCTTCATGAAGGAGCACAAGGGTGAGATCGCGCTGGACATCATGAATGTCGGCAACCTGATCAACAAGAAGTGGGGCCTGATCGACGACTACGGCTTCTACTCGACCCGCCGCGTTGCCAACTACGGCGGTATCGATCCGGCCACCGGCAAGTACGTGTACTCGTTCACCGGTGCTACGGACAACCCGCAGATCCAGGAAAACAACAACGACAAGGGCAACACCGGCGTGTCGCGCTGGTCGATGCAGCTGACCCTGAAGTACAAGTTCTGATCCGTCAGCACTTGAAGCGGTAAAAGGAAACGGCCGGGGAAACCCGGCCGTTTTCCGTTCAGGCGAAAGTCCTTGCGGTGGTGCAGGCAGGGGCGTAGCATCCGCTCTCGTGCGCGGCGCAATACGCCGCCTGGCGGTCCCGGAAAGGCGAACGCGGGCAGCACATATCCAACGGTCGGGTTTCCCGGCCGTTTTGCTTTTTAAGGGGGCGGCAGTACAGTCGGAAACCTTGAAGGAAGCGAAAAGTTGGATATGACGACGAACGAAAAAGCAGCCCGCGCGCTGCCGGTGCAGGATGCGCGGATCTACCCGCGCGGTGGGCTGGATGTGCTGTCGCGGGCCGAGGTCGCGCGCCTGCGCGATGCCTCCGGTGGTGGCATGCACGAACTGCTGCGCCGCTGTGCGCTGGCGGTGCTGACCAGCGGCAGTGCTTCGGACGATCCGCGCGCGGCGCGTGATCTCTACCCTGATTTCGACATCCAGGTGGCGCAGCAGGATCGCGGCGTGCGCATCGACCTGGTCAATGCCCCGGCGATGGCCTTCGTCGATGGCGAGATCATCCGCGGCGTGGCCGAACTGCTGTTCGCCGTGGTCCGCGACCTGGCCTACATGGCCATCGAGATGGGCCCGGCCTATGCGGCCGAGCTGGAGTCTTCCGAAGGCATCACCAACGCGGTGTTCGGCCTGCTGCGCAACGCGCGCATCCTCAACCCGGGCGACCCGAACCTGGTGGTCTGCTGGGGCGGCCACTCGATCGGGCGCGACGAGTACCTGTACACCAAGCAGGTCGGCTACGAGCTGGGCCTGCGTGGCCTGGACATCTGCACCGGCTGCGGCCCGGGCGCCATGAAGGGCCCGATGAAGGGCGCAACCATCGCCCATGCCAAGCAGCGCAAGACGGTCACCCGTTACATCGGCCTGACCGAGCCGGGCATCATCGCGGCCGAGTCGCCGAACCCGATCGTCAACCACCTGGTCATCATGCCGGACATCGAGAAGCGCCTTGAGGCCTTCGTCCGCATCGGCCACGGCATCATCGTGTTCGCCGGTGGCGTCGGCACCGCCGAAGAGATCCTGTACCTGCTCGGCATCCTGCTGCGCGAGGAAAACAAGGACCTGCCGTTCCCGCTGATCCTGACCGGCCCGACCGTGGCTGCGCCGTACTTCGAGCAGATCGACCGGTTCATCCGCCTGACCCTGGGCGACGCGGCGGCCGAGCGCTACGAGATCATCATCGGTGACCCGGTGGCGGTCGCCCGCAAGATGGCCAGCGGCATCAAGCAGGTGCGCGAGCACCGCCTGGCGCAGAAGGATTCGTTCTTCTTCAACTGGTCCATCGAGATCCCGTGGGAGTACCAGCAGCCGTTCGTGCCGACCCACGAGGCGATGGCCGCGCTGGACCTGCACCACGGCCGGGCGCCGCATGCGCTGGCCGCCGACCTGCGCCGGGCGTTCTCCGGCATCGTGGCCGGCAACGTCAAGGAAGACGGCATGCGCCGCATCGAAGAGTTCGGGCCGTTCCAGATCCATGGCGACGCGGACATGATGCAGGCCCTGGACGCGCTGCTGCGCGCCTTCGTCGAGCAGCGCCGGATGAAGATCTCCGGCGAGTACCAGCCCTGCTACCAGGTGCTGGCCTGACCGGCCGGGGGGGGGGGCCCCCCCCCCCCCGGGGGGGGGCCCCCCGGGGGGGGGGCCCGGGCCCCCCCCCCCCCCCGCGGCCGCCCCCCCCGCCCGGGGCGCCCCCCCCCCCCGCCCCGGGAAGGGGCCCCTCCGGGGCTCCGGCCCTTCTCAAGGGCCTCCGGAAGGGCAGGGCGTGTCAACGCTTTGACGCCCGTCGCCCCGTTCTGACCGTTCATCCTGCCGCCGCTTGCCGGCGGCAGCCGGGTGCGCCATCGTGGCCACCAACACGCTGGGGAGCGTTCCATGTCACTACGCCGGTCCAAGGGCTTCACGCTGGTCGAGTTGATGGTCACGCTTGCCGTGGTCGCCATCCTGGGCACCATGGCGCTGCCAAGCTTCCAGAGCACGCTCCGCTCCAACCGCATCGCCTCGGCGGGCAACGAGGTCACCGGCCTGCTGTCGCTTGCGCGCAGCGAGGGTGTCCGCAACAAGCGGGGTGGCGGGGTCTGCGGCAGCTCCGACGGTTCCAGCTGCGATGGCACCTGGAGCGCAGGCATGCTTGCCTGGTCCGACGTGAACGGCAATGGCACCCTCGACTCCGGCGAGACCGTCCTGCGCTTCGTCGCGATCTCCTCCGATTCGGTCACCGTCAGCGGTCCCGCCGCCGAGATCGCCTTCGACAACCGCGGCCGCCTCGTCGCCGCCCCCAGCCGGACGGTCACCATGCAGCCCGTCAAATGCGGCAAGGCGTTGCTGCGCCGTACCCTGACCGTCAATGCGGCGGGCCAGATCAATTCCACCAAGGCTGCCTGCCAATGAGCCGTCGTCTCCCTTCCTTCCCGCGGCGCCAGACCGGTTTCAGCCTGCTGGAAGTGCTGATCGCCATCCTGGTGCTGGGCTTCGGGCTGCTGGGCTTCGCCATGCTGCAGACGATGAACGTGCGCTTCGTGCAGAGCTCCAACTACCGTACCGAGGCCACCAATCTGGCGTATGACCTGCTGGACCAGATGCGCAGCAACCGGTACCAGTCCGGTTGGTACACCAGCGCGTCGTTTGCGGCAGATTCGGTGAAGACCGCGCAGTGCAGCCGTCCGACCGGCGATGCCGTCACCGTGGCCAAGAACATCGCGCGCTGGCAGTGCCAGGTCGTGCAGGCCCTGGGCGAGGGCGCAAGTGCGACCGTGCTCAACAACAATGGCCGGGTGACCGTGGGTATCAGCTGGGGTGACCAGCGTTGGGATGCAAGCAATCCCGACACCAAGACCACTTTCACCCTGGAGTCGCAGCTATGAGCCGCTCCATTCCCTTCCGGCGTGCGATCGCCGGCATGTCGCTGATCGAAATGATGGTGGCCATGGTCATCGGCCTGGTGCTGATGCTGGGCGTCATCCAGGTCTTCGTGGCCTCGCGCACGGCCTCGATGCTGGCCGAAGGCAATGCGCGCGCGCAGGAGAACGGCCGCTTCGCGCTGGAGTTCCTGCAGCGCGACATCCGCATGGCCGGGCATTTCGGTTGCGTCAACGACCAGGCCCATTTCATCAAGGGAGAGGGCGATCCGCGGGTCAGTACCGGCGCTGCGACGGGCTCGGGCCACCCCCTGGATTTCAGCGTCAGCGTGCAGGGCTATGAAGCGACCTCGACCGGGCCGGGCACCAGCCTGACCCTGGGGGGTACCTGGAGCGGCGCGGAGAAGCTGCCGGCGTCGATCACCAAGCTCAACCCGCGGGCCGGCAGTGACGTGCTGGTGCTGCGCTACCTTGCGCCGGAAGGCGTGCCGGTCGCCACGCTTGCAACGGGCTCGGACAGCACGGTGGGCTTCGATTCGACCCTGGGGAACCGCTTGACTGAGAATGGCGTCGCCACGCCTCTCCTGTTCGGCGTTGCCGACTGCAGCCATGCGGATGTTTTCAAGGGCACCTATGCTGCCGGCAGCGTCAAGGTGACCGGGCTCGACCTGGGGCGCTACGTAACCCAGCCCAGTGGGCAGACCATGATCTACCGCGCTGAGTCGGTGGTGTATTTCGTTGGCACGTCGGCGACCACGGGCGAACCGGCGCTGATGCGGGCCCGGGCCGATGGCGGCAATGACTATGCTGCCCCGGAGGAGCTGGTCGAGGGCATCGAGAACCTGCAGGTGTTGTATGGCCTGGACCAGACCACCAACATTTCCAGCGTGACCCCGCCACTGGGCCACATCAGCACCCAGGTCACGGCCACGGGCGTGACGTCCGACGCCGATGCCACAGGTGCGGCGCAGTGGCGCCGGGTCGGGCTGGTGCAGGTGGGCATCCTGGCCCGCAGCCCGCTTTCGACCACCGCCCCGGCCCCGTCAGCGGCGTTGAACTACCCCTCGGCGCTCGGCGTCTCGTTCGCTCCGGCCACCACCCCTGATGGGCGCTACCGGACCACCTACGAATCCACCATCGCCCTGCGCAACCGTCTTTTCGGGAACTGAGCCATGCACGCACGCGCCCCTATGCGCCCAATGCGCCCGATGCCCCGCAGCCAGCGTGGCGCGGTGCTGTACGTCTCGCTGATCATGCTGATCCTTCTGGCCCTGATCGGCATCGCCGGAATGCAGGTGGCAGGCATGCAGGAAAGGATGGCGTCCAACTACTACGCCACCAACGTTGCATTCCAGAATGCCGAAGGCATGACCCGGCGCAGCGAGCAGGCCATCGAAGCCATTGCGAACCGGACGACGGCACCGACCGGCGCGCCGCTGGTGAGCACCGACATCCAGCAGAACTGCGATGTGGCCTTCGATCCGGTTGGCTGGGGACGCGGCAAGACCACGGCGACGCATGAATCGGTGAATGTCCGCCGTATTGATGCCTGCATCATCGGTGGCGGCTCGCTGGCCATGGGTGAACCGCTTGACCCTGTCACGCCCGTCTACCAGATCACCACCTTCGCCAACGATGCCGTGACGGACCCCACGTCCACCGCGGCGATCGATACCGTCTTCAAGCTCTGAGGCCCGCCGGCATGTCCCGACGCACTTCCAGGTTCATCGCTGCAGCCGCAACGGCCGTCCTCGCGGTTGGTGGCTATTTCGTCTACAACATTTTCGCCGCCCAGGGACAGGGCGCGCTGGCGCAGGCGCCGCTGAACAATACCGCGTCGGTGCAACCGGCCTTCATCATGGCGGTGGACGACTCGAACTCGATGACGTTCGAGCGCATCTTCCGTGGCGGCGACGGGCGCATGCAGTGGACCGGCAGCAGTTTCTTCAGCTCTGCGGGCCAGTTCTACAACGTGGGTGAAGGCTGCGCCAATGCCTCCACCGATTGCTTCGTCTATCTGTTCCCGCATTCGGGCTTCAACAGCTCCTACTCGCCGGGTCGCGCCATCCCGCCGCTGGATGTGTTCGGCTTCGCGCGTTCGCCGACCTACAACGCCGGCTACTTCAATCCGGCGGTCACCTATGATCCGTGGCGCCTGCCGACCACCGACACCTCCACCACCAACCTGTGGGCGCCTGCCAGCACCACGGCGGCGCGTGCCGATCCGCGCAGCAGCACGTATGGCACTTCGTTCAGCACTGCCTACAACGTGACCTACAACCTGGAAGCGGCCAATGGCCGCGCGGTCAACACCGAAACATTCGGCTTCCTGAAGGGCATGGTCATCCCCAAGGGGACGTTCTATGCAACTTCGTCCGAGGTGTGCAACACCACCCGCCGCGTGGGTCGCGTGGATGTCTCCAACAACGACGGCCTGTTCTCGACCCTCGGTCTGTTCGTGGAGATGCCGGCCAACTTCACCATCCAGGCGGACTGCCAGGTTGCCATCCGCTACTTCCCGGCCACCTTCTACCTCCCTGCCGCCAGTCCGGCTCCGGCCGGCTACAAGACCGCGGACACCAACCGGCCGGTGATCGCCAACGCCTGTGGCCCCGGCTGCGACATGCGCCGGTATGAAATCCGCTCGAGCAACTACGACAGCGGTTACGCCGACGCCATCCGCAACTACGCCAACTGGTTCCAGTACCACCGCAACCGCATCCTGGCGATGGTCGGTTCCTCCTCGCACGCCATGGGCGGGGTGGAGAACATGCGCGTCGGTTACTTCACCATCAACAACCGCACCGACGTGACGATGTACGACGTCGCGACCCAGCGTGCGTCGTTGTTCACCCAGATCTACGGCCTGAAGCCGAACGGTGGTACGCCCAACCGACAGGCCGTCGCATACCTCGGTGAGCAGTTCAAACGTACGGGCACGGGTGCGCCGGTGCTGCGTGCATGCCAGAAGAACGGCGGCATGCTGTTCACCGATGGCTATACCAACGTCGGCAATTCGGCCGATGGCTACGGCAATGCCGACTCGACAGGCAGCACGCTGCTGCCGACGCTGCCGTTTGCTGACCAGTACAGCGGCACCATTGCCGACATCGCGGCCAGCTACTATGCCGGCAGCAATACCCCGCTGCGTCAGGATACGGGCTTTGCCCAGGGGCTGGTGCCGGTTCCGGACCAGTGCGCGACGCTCAACAAGAGCACCCCGGACTGGAAGCGTCTCGACTGCCAGAAAGACCTGCACATGAATTTCTACGGCGTGACGCTGGGCGCCGAGGGCCTGATCTACGACGTCAATACCGCCGCCACCGACGATCCCTATGCCAATCCGCCGAACTGGAATGCCAATGGTGATCCGCTGCAGGGCGACGACGGCCGCGTCATCGATGAGCTGTGGCACGCTGCCGTCAACACCCGTGGCGAGTTCATCAATGCCAAGACCCCCAATGACGTGACGCTGGCCATGCGGCGCGTGCTGGAAGCGGTGAGTGCGGGTGGCTCGCCCTCGGGCACCTTCGCACTGACCGGCGCACGCATCGGCACCGGCTCGCTGACGGTGTCTCCGCACTACGACGTGAAGAACAACGGTACCGACTGGTCCAGCAAGCTGACCGCGAGCCGGGTGACGGTGGATGCCGCCCGCAGCGCGGTCTTCACCCCGATCTGGGAAGCCAGCACGCAGCTGCCTGCCGCGACGGCGCGCAACGTCTACTTCGACGACGCCGGCACGGTGAAGAAGTTTGGTGGCACGACTATTTCCCTGGCGGGCCTGTGCGGCCTTTCCAATACCCTCTACCCGCAGCAATCGCTGTGCACCGAGTCGCGCCTGACGGGGCTCGGCGCCACGGCCGACAGTGCAGCCAAGTACCTCCTGGGTGAAACCTCGGGTGAGGTCCGCAACGGCGGCAAGCTGCGCGACCGCACGACGACCCTGGGCGACATCATCAATTCCACGCCCGTCATCAGTTCGCCGATCGACGATTTCGGCTACCGCGCTCTCGGTGAGCCCTACAACACCAGCTATACCGCGTACCTGAATTCCAAGCGGACCGACAAGCGGTACATGGTCTATGCAGGCGCCAACGACGGCATGCTGCACGCCTTCGACGGCGGCATGAACGGTGCGGGCACGGTCGGCGGCAATGGCGGGCGCGAGAGCTTCGCCTACATCCCGGCCACGTCGTACCAGCACATGGGCAACCTGCTGCTTCCGTACGATCCGCGGGACAACGCGCAGACCTTCGTCCACAAGTATTTCGTCGATGGTCCGCTGGCCGTCGGTGATACGTACTACAGCAGCGCATGGCACACCACCCTGGTAGGTACCACCGGTGCGGGTGGTCGTGGCGTGTTCGCACTCGATGTGACCTCGCCCGACAGCTTCACCGCCACCAACCGCCTGTGGGAGATCAACGACTTCAGCAGCGATGACACCGTCAAGGCGAACATCGGTTACGTCCTGGGCAAGCCGGTGATCGTGCCGGTGCGCACATCCGCTGGCGCAGTCAGCTGGAAGGCGGTCTTCGGCAACGGTTACTCGAGCTCCAGCGGCAAGGCGGTGCTGTTTGTGGTCGACATCGGCACTGGCAGCGTGCGCATGATCGAGGCGGTCGAGGCGGCCAGCAATCCTGTCATCACTGGCCGCAATGGCCTGGGCAACATCGTCGTGGTCGACCGGTTCAACAACGGAACGCTCGACGCCCAGGGCAAGCCGCTGCCCGTCCGCGATGGGTTCGCCGATACGGTCTATGCCGCCGACCTGAAGGGTGCGGTGTGGAAATTCGACCTCACCTCGACGGCGACGTCGGTTACCGTGCCGGCATTCACCACCGGGACCTACGTTGAATCCGGTTCCACCTATCGGCAGCCGATCACCGGTGGCCTGCAGGTCTCATCCGGCGAGAACGGCGGCGTGCTGGTGATGCTCGGTACCGGCAGCTTCTCGTTCTACGACGACACCACGCCGGCATCCAACTCCCAGGTGCAGAGCCTGTACGGGTTCAACGACACATCCAGTGGCGTGATCACCACGACGTTGACCCGCACCTCGCTTGCGCCGTTCACGGTCAGCACCAACACCGCCTCCGATGGCACCGTGTCGCGGACGCTCACGGCGGGTAACCGTCCCACGACCGTGCGTGGCTGGTCCATCGACCTGCCGGCCGGCGAGCGGTTCGTCGGCTACCCTGAACTGGCATCGGGCATCCTGTTCATGCCCACCTACGCGCCCCTGACGCAGGCCACGGGCTGCAGCACCTCCGGCACCAACTGGCTGTTCGGCCTGAACCCGCGTACCGGTGTGGGCGCGCTGGCCGGCGTGCGCTATGGCGCGATCTCAGGCAAGGCGATGGCGGCCAGTACCGCCGGCATTCCGCTGGATACGGGTGGTACCGCGCCGGTGAAGGATGTTGGCGTCTCGGTTGTGCCGCGCCTGCAGTCACCGATCAATCCCAACGATGGCACCGCTGCGCCTGCGGTACCTGGCACGGCGGGCTGCTGGATGGTCGTGAACGTGGCTGGCGCTGCGCCGATGTACATTCCCTATCCCTGCGGTCGCCAATCCTGGCGGCAGATCCAGTAACGGAGAGTCCTGATGTCTTCAAGCCTGACGCAGGTGATCGCCCGCGCACGCGCCCCGCACCTGCGGTCACGTGGCTTCACCCTGATCGAGCTGATGGTCGTCCTCGTGGTGGTCGCCATCCTGGCCGCGGTGGCGTTCCCGTCCTATACCGAGCAGGTGCGGAAGTCACGCCGGGCGCAGGCCAAGGCCGACCTCGTGGAGTACGCACAGATGGCCGAGCGCTCGCATACGGTGAACAACACCTACACCGCGTTCCGTTTCAGCAACACCACGACCAGCACCCAGTCGCCGCGCGAAGGCGGCACGGCGTACTACACGGTCACGATCAGTGGCACCTCGCAAAGTGCGTTCACCCTGACGGCCACGCCGCAGGGCACCCAGGCGAAGGACAAGTGCGGCACCCTGACAGTCAACCAGGCCAACGTGAAAACGCCCATCGCCAGCAAGGTGGCCGGCTGCTGGTGAAATGAAGGTGTTGCATCCCCTGCGTTGACCGTCTAGAATGCGCCTCCCCGCCCGAATAGCTCAGCCGGTTAGAGCACTTGACTGTTAATCAGGGGGTCGTTGGTTCGAGTCCAACTTCGGGCGCCAGATTCGAAAAAGCCGCGAGAAATCGCGGCTTTTTTCGTTGCCTGTCGGCCGCGGGTTCAGCACTCCGCAGGTGATCCGGCGCGCTCGCTGCGCACCCGGCCGGTCACGTTGACGACCACGCGGCTGTGCTCACGCCCGTCCACGCACAGCACCAGGGACTGGTTGGTTCCCGCGTTGCGCCCGTCCGGAAGAAACCGCACGTGCGGACGGTACTGGCTGGATTGGACGTGGATGCGATCCGGCTGCCGCTCGCGGACATGCACCACCTTGCCCGGCGCGGCCGAAGCCCACGGGGCATCCTCCGTGCGTACCAGCCAGCCATGGCTCCACTGCGGGTTGCAGGTCATGCCATCCAGCGAGCCGCAGACCGTCACCCGCCTGCGCTGGGTGATGGCCGTGCTGCGCGCAAGCGCCAGGCTGGCGGTGAGTTCGGCGCGCAGGGTATCGGCGCGCAGCTGCGCCACAAGGCGCTGCCACGGGCCCCAGACGACCGCGAGCAGGACCGCGAGCAGCAGGACCACCAGCAGCAGTTCCAACAGCTGGAAACCGGACGCAGGGCGGGGCGGGCGGTGCAGGGAGCGGCAGGGTTTCATTGCTTCAGCCTGAACCTCCGCCTGCGATGCCCGCCATCGGCATCGCGCGCATTGCGGGGCAGGGGGTTTCCTCAACCGGCCGTCACCAAACCGGCCGCTATAATCACCATTCCCGGGACCTGGCAATACCATGAGCGACAGTTTTCAACTCGTCTCGCCGTATTCACCGGCGGGCGACCAGCCCAACGCCATCGCGAAGCTGACCGATAATTTCGAAGCGGGCATCGCCAAGCAGACGCTGCTGGGCGTGACCGGTTCGGGCAAGACCTACACCATCGCCAACGTCATCCAGAACGTGCAGAAGCCGACGCTGATCATGGCGCCGAACAAGACGCTGGCGGCGCAGCTGTACGGTGAGTTCAAGGCGTTCTTCCCGCACAACGCGGTGGAGTACTTCGTCAGCTATTACGACTACTACCAGCCCGAAGCCTACGTGCCGTCGTCGGACACCTTCATCGAGAAGGACAGTTCGATCAACGAGCACATCGAGCAGATGCGCCTGGCGGCGACCAAGACGCTGCTGTCGCGTCCGGATGCGATCGTGGTGGCTACCGTGTCGGCCATCTACGGCCTGGGTGCGCCGGAGGACTACCTGTCGCTGCGCCTGATCCTGTCCAAGGGCGAGCGCATCGAGCAGCGCGACCTGATCAACCACCTGACCCAGCTGCAGTACACGCGCAACGAGTACGAGCTGCAGCGCGGTACGTTCCGCGTGCGTGGCGAGGTGATCGACGTATTCCCGGCCGAATCGGACAGCGAAGCCCTGCGCATCGAACTGTTCGATGGCGAGGTCGAGAAGATCACCATGTTCGATCCGCTCACCGGCGAGACGATCCGCAACATGCAGCGCTTCACCGTCTACCCGAAGACCCACTACGCCACCACGCGCGAGCGTGTGCTGGCCGCGGTGGAGACCATCAAGGTGGAGTTGAAGGAGCGCCTGGAACAGCTGTACGCGGAAAACAAGCTGGTCGAGGCGCAGCGCCTGGCCCAGCGCACCCAGTTCGACATCGAGATGATGGCTGAAGTTGGCTTCTGCAACGGCATCGAGAACTACTCGCGGCACCTGACCGGCAAGAACGCCGGCGAGCCACCACCGACCCTGTTCGATTACCTGCCGCCGGACGCGCTGCTGGTCATCGACGAATCGCACGTGACCATTCCGCAGATCGGCGCGATGTTCAAGGGCGACCGCTCACGCAAGGAGACCCTGGTCGAGTTCGGTTTCCGCCTGCCGTCGGCGCTGGACAATCGTCCGCTGCGCTTCGAGGAGTGGGAAGCGCGCTGCCCGCGTGCGATCTACGTGTCTGCCACACCCGGCCCGTATGAGTATCGGGAGGCCGGTGAGGAGATCACCGAACTGGTGGTGCGCCCGACCGGCCTGATCGACCCGGTGGTCGAGATCCGCCCGGTCGGTACCCAGGTCGATGACCTGATGAGCGAGGCCAACGAGCGCATCAAGGCCGGTGACCGCGTGCTGGTCACCACGCTGACCAAGCGCATGGCCGAGAACCTGACCGAGTACCTCACCGAACATGGCATCCGCGTGCGCTACCTGCACTCGGACGTGGATACGGTCGAGCGCGTGGAGATCATCCGCGACCTGCGCCTGGGCAAGTTCGACGTGCTGGTGGGCATCAACCTGCTGCGCGAGGGCCTGGACATGCCCGAGGTCTCGCTGGTGGCGATCCTGGATGCGGACAAGGAGGGCTTCCTGCGCTCCACCGGCTCGCTGATCCAGACCATCGGCCGCGCCGCCCGCAACGTGCGCGGCAAGGCCATCCTGTACGCGGACAAGATCACCCGCTCGATGCAGGCAGCGATCGACGAGACCGACCGCCGCCGTGCCAAGCAGGTGGAGTACAACGAGGAGCACGGCATCGTGCCGCGCTCGGTGGCGCGGCCGATCGTGGACGTGCTGGAAGGCGCGCGCTCGGATGCGGCCGAGAAGGAGTCCCGCAAGGGCAAGGGCAAGGGCAGGGCGGTGGCCGAGGATGCGGCCGATTACCGGTCGATGTCGCCGGCCCAGCTGGCCACCCGGCTCAAGGCGCTGGAGCAGCAGATGTACCAGCACGCCAAGGACCTGGAGTTCGAAGATGCCGCCCGCGTGCGTGACCAGATCCGGCAGCTGAAGGAGGCCAGCCTGGGCTGAACACGGCAGCGCAGCAATCTTCACAAAAGTGTTGCGCTTACCCGTCGTCATCCGTAATATACGCGGCCTGCACCGACGCAATCGCGCAAATGCAGAAGCAAAACGGGCGGTTAGCTCAGCGGTAGAGCACTACCTTGACATGGTAGGGGTCACAGGTTCGAACCCTGTACCGCCCACCACGAAGTCCCTTCCAGAGGGGCTGTCGTGACCTGAAAAGCCCGGCCCTGGCGCCGGGTTTTTACGTAGCAAGGCCAGCCTTCGGGCGGCAGGAACAAGATGGGCGGTTAGCTCAGCGGTAGAGCACTACCTTGACATGGTAGGGGTCACAG